>CANRKU010000018.1 GCA_947631295.1 uncultured Bacilli bacterium | reverse complement strand
TTGTTTCAATTAACATTTTACTGGATCAATCGCTTTTTGTATACATTAATCGGTGTCACATCAATTGTAACACTACACTTAATAACATTAAGAAAAGAAATAATAATTGATTATTACAGCAAAAAGTAGTATAATATGCCACTAAGAGGTGATATTATGGTAAAGTTTACAGAAAACTTAAATGATTATCTAACATTAAGAGATTATTATGATGAATATATGATAGGAAATACTCGTCTGCATAGATTAGAACAAATTTTAAGAATCATAGGTAATTTTAATCCAACAGAAACTCTTTGTATAAAAGAAAAGGAAATAATAGATGAAAATATGCAACCTAGTATAATCTATGAAATAGAAGATGAAGCAGAAACGATATTTAGATTTTATCCGCTAAATATAAAAAATGATGAAAAATACTATGAAAGATACAAAAATAATTTTACTTTTACTATGCAAAAAAGAAACAGTAATTTAATCTATGTTTACATGTTTAGTCCTAATAATACATTATTAAATACCAGTTTTAGTGTAACAGATATCATATATCAACTACCGTTAGGTAGAGAATTAATCTTAAAAAAGCCTATCTTTTTACCAAGTGAAATCATTATTAAAGAATCAAACAAAAAATATAGAATTGGCTTTTATAATTCTGTATTAACAAATACAAAAGATTATAGCCAAACAAAAGAAGAAACTGATAAATACTTACTAGAACATTTTGAAGAGATGATACCAAGAGCAGCAAATATAGATAGTTTGAATGTAGAAAACATATTAACTATTATTAATAAACCTAAAATGATAGCATATTGTTGTATTGAAAAAGATAATAAGGAAATAGTCCGTATAAATTTTCAAAATGGAGAAATTTTAAGTTATGAAATAATAGAACCAAAAGAAAAAATAGAAGTGACTTTAGATACTGGTATCAAAAGAAAAATAACACATGAAGGGTGCAAACCATCTATTGAAATGATCAGCAATAATTATGAACAAATTCAGAATGAAGTAAAAGGATTGTTAAAAAAATTATAGAATGTTAAAATAAAGTGTAGTAGGTGGTTTTATGATAGGAAATGATTGGGATGCTATTTTGGAAGAAGAAATGAAAAAAGATTATTTTCAAACATTATTGAAAATAATCCAAAAAGAATATCAAACCAAAACAATTTATCCCAAACAAACAGAAATTTTCAAAGCTTTTCGTAATACGTCCTATCAAGATACAAAAGTCGTTATTTTGGGACAAGATCCTTATCATGGCGTAAATCAAGCAGAAGGCTTATCGTTTTCTGTAAAAGTAGGAGTTCAAAAGCCACCATCTCTTCAAAATATTTTTAAAGAGCTTCATGATGATTTAGGCTATGCTATTCCACAAAATGGTAGTTTGGTATCATGGACCCAAGAAGGTGTTTTATTATTAAATACGGTATTAACTGTAGAAGCTAACAAGCCTGCATCTCATAAAGATTTAGGATGGGAAAATTTTACGGATGAAGTAATTAAAAAACTAAATGAAAAACAAGAACCAATAGTATTTATTCTTTGGGGAAGCTTTGCTAGAAGTAAAAAACATTTTATCACAAACAAAATACACTATATTATAGAATCTCCTCATCCTTCACCATTTTCTGCTTATAATGGTTTTTTTGGAAGTAAGCCTTTTTCGAAAACTAATAACTTTTTAATATCAAAAGGGTTAAAACCAATTAATTGGGAGATAAAATAAATTTCTAATAGATCAATGTTTGATCTTTTTTTGTAAGAAAAAATATTGAATATGGTTAATAAGCCTTTATTTTGGAGCATATAAGTAAAAATTCAAATTAAAATTACTACCAATTTACTACTTTTTAAACAAATTTGTTAGAATTACTTTTATTAATTAAAAAAATTTGATATATAAATAAAAAATATGATATTATGAATATACAAAAAAACTTGTAAAAAAATATCAACATGCTACTTTTTATGAATTTAATAATCAATAAAAATAAATATTTATCAAATATGCGGAGACGATTTAATGAATTTGAATAAAAAATTAAAAAGATATATTGAACAATATGTATTTCCCCAATATGAACTTAATGATAAAGGACATCAAATAGATCATATTGAATATGTTATTAATAGATGTTATAAATTAAGTAAGAATATGAATATTGATATTAACATGTTATATGTAATAGCAGCATATCATGATATTGGGCATTATGTAGATTATAAAAATCATGAAAAGGCTTCTGCCCAAATTATGTATAATGATGAGAAATTAAAAAAGTTTTTTAGTGATGAGCAACTAATAATAATGAAAGAAGCGATAGAAGATCATAGAGCTTCATTAGATAGAGAACCTAGAAATATTTATGGAAAAATATTATCGTCTGCAGATAGAAATATTGATGTTAATGATTCATTAAAAAGAATTTACCTCTATAGCATTACACATTTTTCTAAATTTAGCGAAGATGAAACAATTGAAGAATGTTATCAGCATACATTAAAAAAATTTGGTAATGATGGTTATGCTAATTTCTTTTTAGAAGATACCGACTATAGTAATTCTTTAAAAGAATTACGTAATCTTTTAAATGACAAAGAAAAATTTATTGCAAGGCTAAAAGAAATTATATCTAAAATTAAATAGAAAAATTGTTACATGCTTCATGCTACATGCTACATAATAAGGGTAATACTATACCTTATTATGGCGAAAACTTAGTGGCTATATCACTAGTCTCTTTCACGAATATATTTAACTATTATGTAATTATGCATAGTAGTTTTTATATAAAATTTTAAACTATTAAGAAATTGGTTTTATCATTTTTACTACCAATTTACTACTTTTGAAATCAAAACTATAAAAAATTATAAAAATATATGTGATATCTTCTAAAAAAATGATATATACAATTAAAAACAAAGATTATAACAACATTTAAAAATTTATAAAACGATACTCAAAAAATTCAATATTTTTAATTTAAAAAATATTGTATAATCATATTGAGGTGAAAGAATATGATAGGTCCAGTTTTACCAAACGAATATGTAGCTTTAGCACTCATTAAAGCAAAATTTCAAATTTTTAACGAAAATTTTGCTACTACATCAGAACTTAATCAATTTAGATTATTTATGAAACAAGAATTTAATAAACGCAAATTAGGTATTGAAATTACACATGAATTAGGTATATATTTTAATGTAAAAGGTGATGTTGTAACTGTTACTGATAGCTGTTGTCTTGATTTGGATAGGCTTCCTAATGAAATACTGGATATTTTAACTAATGAATCTTTAATTTTGGAATTTTTTGTGAAAGTTGAAACAAGAAGATTAGAAATTTTGAAAAGCTTTTCAAAAGCACCACTTTCAGCTGAAGCAAGTACAAACAAACAGTTGACTCGTGTAAAATCGAGTGGTAAAGGAGTATAAAATACTGTTACCTTTTTCAAATTTAATTCAACTTATGTTTTTTTAAAAATTTACTACTTTTGAAAGAAAAAATAAAATAAATAATAAAATAGTTATGATAGCCATAACTATTTTTTAATAATTCATAAGAAATCCTATTTTTCCTTTAGGATTTCTAATGTTTCAATTTTCTCTTCTTTAAAAAATTCCCTTTTTTCATAATGAAATAATTTTGCAACAATATTAGAAGGAAAACACTTTACTAAATTATTATGTAATACAATATTATCATTATAATATTTTTTCGCAGCATTTAAATCATTATCAATATCTACTAAATCTTCATTAATATTTTTTAAAGCCTCTATTTCCGATAACTTTTTATCTAAATCTAAGATACTATGATATTCTCTAAGAGCTAACATTAATTCACGATTTAGTTCAAATCGGTCTAATTTTTTGTTTTTTATTTTTCCCAAATTACCCAATAATGTTTCATCTTTATATTTTTTATTATTATCTTTAATAATCGTAATACAACGTTCTAATAAATTTAATTTTTTCTCAAATAAAATATCAATATTATTAAAAGCTTCACTTACTTTAATACGTAATAACTGAAATTTATTATAATAATTAATCTCTATCATAATAAAAATTAAAATCAATGCACTTACTAAAACAATTGCATAATACATATCCATACCACCTATCTTCTTACTTATTTTATCATGATAGAACTATTTAGTAAATAAAAAGAGAATTCTTTAATAAGAAATCTCTTCATCAAAAGTAGCATAATTAATATACACTAACCACAATAAAATTGTTTGGTTTTGATCATTTTTTAATAATAAGTAATCCCTGCCCGCAGCTAAAATAATTCCTGTAAAAGCACGGTCTCTCCATTCTATAGAATCGGGATAAGAAAAATAGACAGTTACTTTTTTTCCATGATTAACAGCAAATAAGTTTTCTGCATATTGTGGATCTACATGAGAGGGAGTTGTTGAAGTAGTAGTATTTCCGGTCGTATTACTAGTATAACCCGGAATATTCATATAGGGAGGATAAGTACTTTGATTTGGAATGTAATTAGGATTATTAAATCCTGTATTTGCATAGTTTTGATTCATAAGTTCTCCTTTCTTACAATTAAATGTATGCAAGAAAAACGGAAATATGAAATGAAACAAAAGAAGATTAACATAAGCAAATATCCTGTTAATTATTTTCTAGAATCTCATCAAAAACAGGATCACTATCACTAGGTTCTGTTCCTCTTATATAATACATAATTCTTTTATTTTGATCACTTTCGGTAGCTGGTCTTCCTGTAATAGGATTTACTAACATTCCCACGACATTATTAGGTTGTTTATACCAAGTATCTTCATGACCATCTAAATAATTTTCCATAGTTTCTACCCAAATGTTTCTCGAATATTTATAATCTCCCGCTTCGATAGATCGATTATCATCATATCCAACCCACACAGCAGTAAGAATTTCTCCATTATAACCAATAGACCAATGGTCAGTATCGGTAGTTCCACTTTTTAAAGCTAATTTATGTTTGATTTTAGGAGCAATCCCAATAGCAGTAGGATAATTATAATCAATAAAACTAGCATCATAAGTAGTTGTAAGTAAATCACTTAAAATAAAAGTTAAACTTTTATTTAAAATACTTTCTTTCTTATTTTCCTTTTCATATAAAATATTTCCTTTTAAATCTTCAACACGAGATATAAGATGTCCTTCTACTTTGTATCCTTCATTAGCAAAAGCAGCATAACTACTAGCAATTTCAATCATATTAATACTGGCAGTTCCAAGCGGAAGAGATGGAACTTCTTCTAATTGTGCAGTAATCCCCAATCTTCTAGAAATATCTACTAAAGCATCTTCACCCAAAAACATATGCGTTTTAACAGCATAAATATTATCAGAATAAGAAATAGCCGTCGCTAAAGAAATAGGTTTATTTCCATATTGTCCCCCATAATTTTGTGGAGAATAAGTTTTATTATTCGAAAAAGTAAAAGTAGTTTCTTGACTCATAAAAGTAGTACTAGAAGTAAAACCATTTTCTAAAGCAGCATAATATAAAAGGGGTTTCATAGTAGAGCCAACTTGTCTAGTGGATTGATAAGCTCGATTATATTGACTAGTACTATAATCTCTTCCACCTACTAATGCAATTATTTTACCAGTTTGAGGATCCATCATTACACTAGCTACTTGTAAATCTTTATCGGTATCCATATTTTTAGAAACACTATCTTCTAAAATCTTTTGCGCATTTTTATCTAAATTGGTATAAATACGAATCCCACCAGTTTTTAGGTAAGAATCAGGTATTACATCTAATTGTTTTAATTCTTTCATAACAGCATCTTGATAATACATAATAGTGGATAAATCTTGATAATTTTTTTCCCCAACTATAGTAAGTTCTTGATTAATAGCTTGATTATATTCTTCCTCCGTAATTTTTTTATTCTGATAAAGTCCATACAAAATATTGATTTGTCTTTTTTTAGCTAATTCGTAGTTAACTAAAGGAGAATAATAAGCAGGGGACTTTGGAATTCCTACGAGCATAGCTGCTTCTGCCAAAGTTAAGTCACTGGCATCTTTATCAAAATAAAATTGACTAGCATTTTGAATCCCATACATACCATGACCATAATTAATGGTATTTAAGTATCCTTCTAATATTTCATCTTTATTATAGCCAAGTTCTAATTTTAAAGTGAGCCACATTTCTTCTATCTTTCTTTCCCAAGTTTTATCAAAATCTAGGAAAAGATTTTTCGCATATTGTTGAGAAATAGTAGATGCACCTTCTTTTGTAGAACCAGACGTAATATTTACATATAAAGCCTTCATGATACGTAATGGATCAAATCCAAAATGTTGATAAAAATGTTGATCTTCCGTATTAATTGTAGCCAAAATTACATTATTAGAAATATGATCTAAAGATACCCATTCTTGAGACCCACTCCCTTGAAAGAAAAGTTCATTACTACTATCATACATTAAAAAAGCATTTGCAGATTTAATTTCTAGTTTTGGACTCATTTTAATATATAAAACAATCCCCGAAATTCCTACTATTATAAAAAAGAGAAAAAAAGTAAATATTTTTAAAATTTTCTTAAATTTTCTATGTTTTTTCTTTCTAAATATTTTCATAATTTCCTCCAGTCCTAATTTTAGTATGAAAAAAAATAGAAAAAGTATGTAAGTCCAATGAAAAATTGAAATTTTAAGTTGCATTTATAGAAACTTATGTTATAATCTGTCTTAGAAATTTAAATGAGATGAATCTTATGAAAAAAAGGAAACTACATATTACTTTAGTGAGCAATCGAAAAAAACACGAATATAATCTATTAGGAGAATATGATGTAGAAAACAAAATTATTTTTTATGAAGAAAGTAAAGAATTACTAACCAAAGTAACTTTAGATTTAAAAAATCACATTTTGATAAGAGATAATAAAGATTATTATTTATGCTATCATTTTTTAGAACATCAAGAAACAGAAAATGAATTAACGATAAAATCACTCAATCAAAAGATTTTTTTAAAAATACAAACAGAAAAATACTTTGTATCAGATCAAAAAATAGAAATTATTTATACTATACTGGATAGCGAAGAAAAAATAAAGTACATAGTAGAGTTTTAGGAGGAAACCATGAGTATCATAAAAAACGTAGAAAAAATCATCAAACAACATATTATCGAAGCAGGATACAAAGTAGAAAGAGTAGTATTAGAGGAAAGCAGTAGAAAAGATTTAGGAGAATATCAAATTAATAGTGCTTTTCAATTAGGAAAAGAAAACCACTGTAATCCAAGAGAAGTAGCTGAAAATATAGTAAAAGAATTGGAAAAAGACTCAATATTTACCAATATTAATATTGCAGGAGCAGGGTTTATTAATATTAGTTTTAAAGATCAGTTTTATATCGATTCTATGAATCAATTGTTAGAAAATTTAGATAATAATATTGATAAACAGGAAAGTAAAAAAATATTTATGGATTATGGTGGAGCCAATATTGCGAAAACTTTGCATGTTGGACATCTTCGTAGTGCAGATATAGGAGAATCTTTAAAAAGATTAACTAAATTATTAGGCCATGAAGTAATGAGTGATGTTCATTTTGGTGATATTGGTCGTCAATCAGGAATGGTTATCTATGAGATGAAAGAACGTTATCCCAATTTAAATTATTTTCATGAACCTGTAATAGGAGAATATGATGAACTTCCTATAACAGTAGATGACTTAAAAGAAATTTATCCTGTTGCTTCCGAAAAAGCCAAAAATAATGAAGCTGTAATGGATGAGGTAAGAAAAATTGCGATAGATATTGAAGAAGGTCATCCACATTATACGGTATTGTGGAATAAGATTAAAGAACTTTCCATGAAAGATATTAGAAATATTTATGATAGATTAAACACAACATTTGATTTATATGAAGGAGAAAGTGATTGTTATCCATATATTCCAGAAGTAATAAAAATTTTAAAAGAAAAGAATCTCCTTTATGAAAGTGAAGGTGCTATGGTCATAGATGTAAAAGAAGAAACAGATACAGAACCAATGCCACCATTAGTAGTTTTAAAAGGAAATGGTGGTACAGTTTATCAAACAAGAGAGCTAGCAACTATTCTTTCTAGAGAAAAAAGATTTGCACCAGATGAAATCTGGTATTTTGCTGATAACCGTCAAGAATTATATTTTAAACAAGTATTTCGTGCTGCTAAGAAAGCAGGTATTGCTTCTGATACAACAGAATTAAAATTCTTTGGCTTTGGAACTATGAATGGTAGTGATGGAAAACCCTTTAAAACACGTGCTGGTGGAGTAATGAACCTAATAGACTTAATGGAAATGGTAAAGAAAATCACAGCTAGTAAAATTAATATGGATTTAGTTAAAGAAGAAGAAAAAGATGAAATAGCAGAAAACATTTCCATAGCAGCATTAAAATATGCAGATCTACTACCATATCGTAGTAAAGATTATATTTTTGATGTGAATAAATTTGCTGATTTAGATGGAAAAACAGGACCATATTTACTATATTCTACAGTACGTATGAAATCACTATTAGAAAAATCAAATCAAGATATCAAAAATTTAAAAGTAGAGAAACTAATAGGAGTAGAAAAAGAAACCATTCGTATGTTATTAGAATTACCTGTTATTCTTAATAATGCCTTTGAAACGAAATCTGTCAATGATATTAGCGAGTACTTATATAAACTAACTAGCAGTTATAATAAATTCTATGCTGAAAATCATATTCTAACCTGCCAAGATACAGAATTAAAACAATCTTGGTTAGCTTTAACTAGCCTAGTGCATCGTACTAATTTGTTACTGTTAGATGTACTAGCAATAAAAGTACCAGAAAAAATGTAAAAAGATATTGCATTTTATATAGAATAATGATATAAGTGTAAATGATAAAAAAAGAAAGAAATTTTTTAATATATAGGAGGAAATACCATGAGTATTAAAAAAATGAGTAAAGAAGAGTTAGAATTATTATCCAATAAAGATATCACAAACTTACTATTAGAAGAAAAAGGAAGACAAACAACTCCAGATTTATTTAAAAAAATTATTAAATTACTAGAATTACCAGAATCAACTTTTGATAATAAAATTGGTGATTATTATACTTCTCTAACCACAGATAAAAGATTTATTTTATTAGAAGACGGAACTTGGGATTTAAGAAATCGACATACTTCGGATAAAATTATTAAGGTTGATGAAGATGAGGATGAAGATTTAGAAGAGCTAGATGAAGAACAAGAGGAAGAAGAATTAGATGATTTCGATTCTATAGATAGCGATGAAGATGATATTGATGATAGTGATGATGATTTAAAAGATTTAGTAGTTTTAGATGAAGATGAAATAGGAGAAACAGAGTAGTTCTCTTTTTCTTTGGGAAAAGAAAAAAGAATGGTATAATAAAACTGGTGAAGAAATATGAATTTAATAGAAACATTGAAATTAAAAGCAAGAAGAAATAAAAAAAGAATAATTCTTCCAGAAACAATGGATGAAAGAGTCTTACAAGCAGCAGAACAAATTATACAAGAAGATTTAGCAGAAATAATTTTAATTGGTGAAGAAGATATTTTAGTAGGACATGAAATTTTAAAAAAGGCAACTTTAATAAATCCTAAAACTAGTGATTTAACGAATAGTTATATCGATAGAATGGTAGAATTACGAAAAGAAAAAGGAATAACAAAAGAAGATGCCAAAAAATTATTACTAGAAGATTATATGTATTTTGCTTGTATGTTAGTTTTAGATCACAAAGCAGATGGCATTGTAAGTGGGGCATGTCATTCTAGTGCAGGTACTTTAAGACCAGCTTTACAACTTATTAAAACAAAAGCAGATACTAAATTGGTATCCTCTTTCTTTCTTATGATAGTCCCTAACTGTTCTTATGGAGAAGAGGGAGTTTTCTTATTTGCAGATTGTGGTTTAATTCAAGATCCAACCAGTGAAGAATTAGCTGAGATTGCTGTAGCAAGTCATGAGACTTTCCAAGAATTAGTTGAAAAAACTCCCTATATTGCGATGTTGTCCCATTCTACCAAGGGAAGTGCTCAGCATAAAGAAGTAGAGAAGGTAATTGAAGCAACAAAACTAGTAAAAGAAACGAATTTTCCCATTCATATTGATGGAGAACTACAATTAGATGCCGCTATTATTCCAGAAATTGCACAAATGAAAGCACCAAATAGTGAAGTAGCAGGAAAAGCAAATGTCTTAATCTTTCCCAATTTAGATAGTGGTAATATTGGTTATAAACTAGTAGAAAGATTAGCTAATGCAAAAGCCTATGGACCATTAACCCAAGGAATGAAATACCCAGTCAATGACTTATCAAGGGGATGTAGTGTTGATGATATTGTAGGAGTTATCATAATTACTGCCGTACAAGCCCAAAAATATTAGAAGCAGCAACAATAAAGATTCAAAAAAGATTTTAAGAAAATTATGGAAAGCATGATTCTAATGAAGATTTTATGTTATAATAGAAAAATCAAAAAGAGGTGAAACAATGAACAATAGTATACAAAAAATAAGATATAATCAAGAATTAATAAAAAATAAAAACCGATTAGAAAGAGAATTAAAAATGATTCGATTAGAAATGGATAAAGAAGAGATAAATTGTAATCATATAGAAGTAATTTTAGGAACCTTAGATTCTTGCCAAGTAAGTCACTGCTTGTTCTGCCAAAATGTACATCTTTTTAATGAATCTACCCCTAGGATTGATGCTAGTAATTATATGGTAGAAAGATATGGAAATGGTTTTGCAGAAAATCAAAGATTAGGTAGATTGGAAGAAATTCAAAATTTATGGGTAAAGTATCAAATAGAAAATCCACAATTAACAGAAGAAGAATTAATTATAAAAATAAATGATACAATAAAAGAAGAAACTCCAAAACAATTAAAAAAATATTGATATAGAAAGGATAAATACTATGATAGAACGTTTAGAAGTAATTGAAAAAAAATATCAAGAAATCCAAACAGAACTAGCCAGTCCAGATATTTATAATGACATGAATAAGATGAAATCACTATCCAAAGAAGCTAGTGATTTAGAGGAAACAGTAAATACTTATCATGAATATAAAAAAGTATTATCTGGAATTGAAGATACGAAAGAAATGGTAAAAGATCCAGAAATGGGAGAAATAGCGAAAGAAGAATTAGTATCTTTAGAAGAGACAAAAACAAAATTAGAAGAAAAATTAGAAATCTTATTAATACCAAAAGATCCTAATGATAGTAAGAATGTTATTGTTGAAATTCGTGGTGCTGCAGGTGGAGATGAAGCAAATATTTTTGCAGGAGATTTATATCGTATGTATTCTCGATATGCTGAAAAACAAGGGTTTAAAATCGAATTAATTGATGCAGAAGAAGGAGAAGCAGGAGGATTTTCGCAAATAGAATTTATGGTAAAAGGAGAGGGTGCTTACTCTAAATTAAAATATGAAAGTGGATCCCACCGAGTACAAAGAGTACCAGAAACAGAGTCACAAGGAAGAATTCAAACATCTACAGCTACCGTTTTAGTAATGCCAGAAGCAGAAGATGTCAATATTGAAATTAATCCAAGTGATTTAAGAATTGATATCTATCGTTCTTCTGGTTGTGGTGGCCAAGGTGTAAATACGACAGATTCTGCTGTTAGAATAACGCACTTACCTACAAATACAGTTGTAACTTGTCAAAACGAAAGAAGTCAAATTCAAAATAAAGAACAAGCTATGAAAGTATTAAAAGCTCGTCTTTATGAACAGGAACTACAAAAGCAAGAGGAAGCTTTAGGAAATGAAAGACGAAACAAAATAGGAACTGGAGATAGAGCTGAAAAAATAAGAACCTATAACTATCCTCAAAATAGAGTAACAGACCATAGAATTGGATATACCACTAATAACTTAGACAGAATCATGAATGGTTCCCTAGAAGAAATAATAGAAGCATTAATTACAGAAGATCAAAAAAGAAAGTTAATGGTTGATAATAATGAGTAAAGTAAATGTAATTTGTCTAAGATGTGGAAATGTACAAGTAAGAACAGATATAAGTAAAAAAATATTAAATATCTATGAAATATCAGAAGATCAAAAAATTTGCCCTAAATGTAAAATTAAAACTGAACAAATTTTAACAAATAATATTCAAAATCTCAGAGAAACATTAGAAGAAAATCCTAGTAGAAAGTTAGATAGCTATATTTTAAAATTAATTAGGAGATAATAAAATGACAGTAGAAGAATTAATTGTCTATGGAAAACAATATATTCATTCAACGCATGCAAAAATGTTACTTGCTGATTTATTGAAGATAAATTCCTTAGAACTTTTAAATTGCTTAAATCAAATAGTAGATGAAGAAATTATAAAAGCTTATAAAGAAAAAATAGAATATTTGAAGACAAAGAAACCAATTCAATACGTAATAGGAAATGTAAATTTTTATGGAAATATATTTAAAGTAAATGAAAATGTCTTAATTCCAAGATTTGAAACAGAAGAATTAGTAGAAAATACACTAATACATATGAATAATCTCTTTCCTAATCAAAAAATAAAAGTAATTGATTTAGGATGTGGAAGTGGGTGTATTGGAATTACTCTAAAGAAAAAAAATCCTAACATAGATGTAACACTATTAGATATTAGTAAAGAAGCGTTAGAAGTAGCAGAAAGTAATGCAAAAAATTTAGAAACAGAGGTAACCATAATTCAAAATGATATGTTAGATAATATCGAGGAAAAATATGATGTAATTATCTCAAATCCACCATATATCAAAGAAAATGAACAGATAGAAGAAATTGTGAAGAATAATGAACCACATCTAGCCTTATATGCTGGAATAGATGGATTAGAGTATTATAGAAAAATATTAAAAAAAGCTCCACAGTGTTTAAACGACAAATTTTTAATTGCTTTTGAAATAGGAATGACACAAAAAGATGAAATTATATCTATGGCAAAACAAATTTTTCCTAATGCTATCATTATCTCTAAAAAGGATATGCAAGATAAAGATCGTATGATTTTTATTTATCAAAAATAATACCACTATCTAAAAAGATAGCGGTATTTTAATTTTGAATTCCATAATTGGCCCCTCTTAGTAAATATAGAAAATAATAAGCTTCCGTTAATAAATTATCGAAGAATAGTGGAAAAATATTGAAAGAAAGTTCATTATTTAAAATACCAGTAATAATCTTAATGAAAAAATCAATTAGACTTTTTACTTGTTCAATAGTATGTTCATTTTCTAATTTTAAAGCATCAGGTGAAAAATTTTCTTCTTGATATCTTTTCATTTTTTCTTGGAAAATCTTTCTATAATTATTAGCATTTGTGATAATAGCTGTTTGATTTGGATCCGATAAACCAATAATAAATTGACATGCTAATTTCATAGAATTACAAAAATAGTATTCGTAATTCGCTATAAAAGTAGGATCAACAGAAGTTCTATTTTGAATTCGATATAAATCATTAGCATAAAGACTTGCTTCTTCAATCATATAACGATAAATTAAAGGATAATTATAAGAAAAAATTAAATTATTATTTCTGCTTTCTAATAAATATTGACAAAAATCAATAAAACCTCTAGTAAGTTCAATTGCATTTTCGTTAATATTTTTTAATTCCTCTAATATTTCATTGGATAAATTTTTATTATCTTCGATAGGATTCAAATTCATTTCTTCTACTGTCAAATCGGTATCAATATCAATATCAAATAATTCTTCTGTCAACAATTCACAATCTAAAGTATAATCTGTGACAAAAGCTTTGCTATCTAATAAATCTTTAGAAATATTATAATTTGCTAGTTTCAAAATTTGGTTTCCTAATTCTTCATACTTTTTTCCAAGATCATGGGCAACTGTAATATAAGATTCATTGTTTTGATAAAATGATAACTCAATAGTTAAACAAAACTCTCTTAGTGTTCTAAGATAAAATAAATTATTAATAAAAGATTGTTGAATAAATAAAGTGTCACTTAACATAAAATCACCTCAAAAAAGTATATGCAAGAAAAAAGATGATATGTTTTTGAATAAGATTTTAAAAATAGTATCATTATGAAACTAGAAAAGGTGATAACATGAAAAAAGTAATATTAATAATAATAGCAATCTTTATAATTTTTACAGTTAACAGTAAGAAAGAAGAAATGATAATCCCAAAAGAAGCAATTCGCTTCCGTGTAATAGCAAACAGTAATCAACAAAAAGACCAAGAAAACAAAATCTTAGTTAGAGATGATATCCAAAAAGAAATTACAGAAGACTTAAATCAATCTGAAAATATAGAAAATGCTCGTAACACTTTAAAAAATAATGTTTCCAAATATGAAAATATTGTATCAAATACTCTAGCGAAAAATAACATGAATACCACATACCAAGTAAATTATGGAATGAATTATTTTCCAGAAAAAGTATATAAAGGAGTAAAATATGAAGAAGGGTATTATGAATCTTTGGTAGTTACTTTAGGAAATGGTTTAGGAGATAATTGGTGGTGTGTATTATTTCCACCTCTTTGTCTATTAGAAGCAGAAGAAACAGAAGAGAAAACGGAAGTAGAATATAAATTTTTTATTCAAGAGTTAATTGATAAATACCTAAAATAATAATATAATATATCTTAGAGGTGTACTATGATAAAACAGAATTTACATATTCATTCAAATTACTCTTGGGATTCTAAAATGGATATTGATACCATTGCTGAAATTTTAGTTAAGAACAATATTTCCTATGGAGCTCTAACAGATCATGTAGAATTCAGTAGAGAACCGCTTTCTTATGTGATTACTAAATTGAATATTAGAAATATTAATATTGATCGGATTAATCAAAAGTATCAAGGAAAATTAACATTATTAAAGGCTGTAGAAATTTCTGAGCCACATTGGTATCAAGATGAGGTAGAAAAATTAAACGAAGAAGTGGAACTAGATTTTATCATGGGAAGTATTCATACCATAAAAAGGGATGCTATATCAACGTATGATAGGGAAAAAGCAACTTATCAATATTATAAGGAAATTTTAAAAATGATAGAAGCAAATCAAATAGATGTAGTAGGACATTTAGATTATATTAATCGCTATTATAAAAAAGACTATAGTTTATATAATCAAATTACTGATGTTCTTGATGCCATTAAAGAACATAATATGATTATCGAAATTAATACCTCAGCAGAAAGAAGATGTCATCTAAATGTTTTTCCTAGTTTAGATAAAATTTGTAGATATAAATTAACACAAGATGAAATCATAATAGGAACCGATGCTCATGCATTCAACGAATTAACTGATAATTTAGAACAAGCAGGATTAATTGCGAAGGAATTAGGACTACAACCAGTAATAATTCAAAAAAGAAAAAGAATAAATATTTAAGCTTCCAACATACTCTTAAGTAGGAGGCTTTTTCTATGTCATTAATAATTATCTTTATCTTAGCGGTAGGACTTAGTATGGATGCATTTTCTTTAGCCATGATATATGGTACTTTAAATTTACCTAGAAAAATGCAAAAGTTAATGAGTATTACAGTTGGTGTCTTTCATTTTTTTATGCCCCTTTTAGGCTATCAAATAGGTGAATTGATTTTAAAAATTATTAAAGTAAATCCTGATATTTTAGTAGGTATTATTTTTATAATATTAGGAATAGAAATGTTATTATCTTTAAAAAAAGAAGAAAAAGTAAAACTTTTAACGAATATTTTTTCCGTTTTATTTTTTGCTTTTACAGTTAGTATCGATAGCTTTTCAACAGGAATTGGTTTTGGTGTAAAAAATATAAATATGTTATTACCTTGTATTATCTTTTCACTAACTAGCGGATTATTTACATATATGGGAGTAGTATTAGGAAAAAAATTATCAGATCAATTTGGAAGCATTACTACTTTAATTGGTGCTATTATTTTATTAATTTTAGGTATTAGTTATCTTTGTATCTAATAATAATAATTTAAAATAGTAGAAAGCTAATAGAAAATCTTGACATCATTTCATAACAAATTTATAATAAAGATAAATAAAATAGATGTCTAAGAATAATAATTAGAACAACAAAAATATTGTTTATAGCCTTATTTTATAAGGAATTTGATAAACAGTATTTTTTTATTGTTAATTTTTTCCTTTTTAGAATATCTTTATTTTTTATAGATAATCTTAATTTCTTTTAGTTTCTAATTATTATTCTTAAAAACCAAAAGGAGTTTAATATGGAACATAAAAAGAAAATAATATTAAGTATCATAGCACTTACAAGTATTGTATTAATAACAGTAGGAGTAAGTGTAGCATTTTTTAATTATGCAAAAGAAGGAACAACCGAAAATAGTATCACAACAGATAGTATTACATTTTTATATACAGAGAATTCTAAGGGAGGAAAAGGAATCAAATTAGAAGATAGTTTTCCTATGTCGGATGAATTAGGAAAGAAGCAACAAGAAGAAGGAAGTTATTTTGATTTTAAGATAACCAGTAAAACAGCGATGAATAATGCCATACCTTATGAGGTAACAGTAAGAAAAAGTAGTGAATCTACTTTAAAAGATGATAGTATCGTTAAGATTTATTTAACAGATAATACCAATGGAAAAGAAGAAGAAATCTTTCTAAAGAAATTTAGTGAGTTAGAACAAACAAAATTATCAAATGGAAAAGATCATACTGAAAAGACTATTTATACAGGAAAAGTACCATCAAATAGTAGTAACTATGAAAAAAGTTTCAGGTTAAGAATGTGGATAGATGAAAATGCAGATTTTAGTGAAAAAGAAGATGGAACATCAAATAGTGGAAAAACATTTCAAATAACGGTAAATGTATATGCAAATGGAAAAGTAGTAGATGAAGAAGAAAAAGAATTAGAATCAAATACAGAATTAAAAGATATAAAAATAAATGCAACATCAATTAGTAAGGTATCAGGAAAAGAATGGGATTATGAAGAAATACTAGAAGAAGGAACGAGTATAGCCAATTTAGAAATAGAACCAACCAATCTCAATGCAAGTGTAAAGATAGAAAAAATAAGCACTTTAGCATATAATGGCAGTTCAAATATTCAAAATATGAATTATAGTAATCAAATAGAGCTAAATGCAGGAGATAATTATATTAAAATAACGGTAGTAAGTGAAAATAAAAAGAATAGTAAAAAATACACGATTAATTTAAGAGTAGCAGAAAAGTTAGTAGATCGAATAAAAGAAGATAATCCAATTGTTGAAACACCACCGACATTAACAACAACAAGTGAAGAAACAGGAGAAAAAGGGTTGTATGTTTCAACAGATACAAATGATGAACAACCAACATATTATTTTAGAGGAGCAGTAGAGAATAATTATGTAGATTTTGCTGGATTTATATGGAGAATTATAAGAATTAATGAAGATGGAACGATTAGATTAATTTCACAAAATCTAATAGATAGTGATGCAGGTAGTCGCTTTAATCCTAATGGGAAAAGCATATATTACAGCGACAGTAATATAGAAAATGGAATGCAATATATTATTAATAATTGGTATCAAACTTATATAGGAAATAATACTACTTATGATAATAAAGTAGCACTAGGAGAATACTGTGAGCAAGCAAAAGTGGCATATAATATTGACAATGCGGAAAGTAGTGGAGCAGATATGCAGATATATACAGAATATTATCCAAATTTTAAATGTCAAAAGGATAATAATGGAAAGGGTCCGTTATCATTAAAAGTAGGAATGATAACATATGATGAATTAATTTTTGCAGGAGGTTATAATAAATTATCTAATTCCTCATATTATTTATTTAATAACTATTACTACTCTTGGACGATGAGTCCATCAAATTATTCCACATCTTATGATTGGTGTATAGGAGGTGGCGGATGGGTTGAATATGATTGTACAAATGGTGATCGTCGTCCACGACCTGTTATTAATTTAAAACCACAGGTTACAGTAACTGGTCATGGAACAGCTACAGACCCTTTTGCACTTTAATATTAATTAAAATGAAAGTTTAATAAAAATTTGACTTATGCGTGATTTCCTTCCAGTTTTATGTTATATTAGTATTAATATGAACGAAAGTTCAAAAGATAAATACAATATAGTAGAAGTTACTGGAGGTAAATATGAAAGTATTAAAAATTGATGGTGGAAAGACGCTATCTGGTACCATCCGTATTAGTGGTGCTAAAAATTCATCTGTTGCATTAATTCCAGCTGCTATTTTGGCAGATGATGAGGTAACAATCTGTAATGTTCCAGAAATTACAGACACCGATGCATTAACAGAGATTTTAGAATATTTAGGTGCAGATGTAAAAAGAGCAAGTGAAAGTATTTTAATTAATCCCACTACAATTGAAAATAAGGAAATTCCCAAAGAGTTATCTACAAAACTTAGAGCATCCTATTATTTTATGTCAGCATTATTAGGAAAATATAAGTATGTTGAAATGTATTTCCCAGGTGGATGTAATATTGGAGCTAGACCAATTGATCAAACATTAAAAAGTTTTAGAGCATTAGGGGCAACAATAGAAGAGAAAGATAACAGATATAAAATTTATGCCGATGAATTAATTGGTGCTCATATCTATTTAGATATGCCAAGTGTAGGTGCCACTATTAATGCAATGCTAGCATCTGTAAAAGCAAAAGGTGAGACGATAATAGAAAATGCAGCTAAAGAACCAGAAGTAGTAAATGTAGCTATCTTCTTAAATGGAATGGGAGCTAAAATAACTGGTGCAGGAACTAGTGAAATTAGAATTAAAGGAGTCGATGTTCTAAAGGGATGTTACACAGAAGTAATTCCAGATAGAATTGAAGCAGGTACATATATCATAGCAGGAGCTTTAGTGGGAAGCAATTTAAAAATAGATAATATTATTCCTGAACATGTTGAAATGTTAATTCTGAAAATGAAAGAAATGGGAGTAAAAATGGAAATAGGACCAGATTATGTGGTAGTATCAAAAACTGATAACTTGAAACCCATAAAAATAAAGACACAGGGTTATCCTGGATTCGCAACAGACTTACAACAGCCAATTACTACTTTATTAACTCAGTGTGAAGGAATTTCAGTTTTAGAAGAAACAATCTATGAAAATAGATTTCAAAATGTTGCTTATTTGAATAAAATGGGTGCTAATATTGAAATTGATAATAAAAAAATAAAAGTAGTAGGAAAAACTGAATTGAATGGAACTGAAGTAGAAGCAACAGATTTAAGAGCAGGCGCTTGTTTAGTATTAGCAGGATTATTAGCAAATAACACAACTAAAATAAAGAATATTGAACATGTATTACGAGGATATGAAAATATTGTAGAAAAATTATCAGATGTTGGAGCAGCTATCGAATTAATAGAAGAATAAATTATTTCTTCTTTTCCTAAAAATATGAAAAAGAGAATAGTAATCTTAAACAAATCTAGAAAAATAAGTCTAAATTTGTAAAAAAGAAATAAACTAAGAGTAGAGAATATCTATTCTTTTTTTGTGGAGGTTTATATGAAAAAAAAGAAAATTATAAAATGCCTAGCATTACTTTTATTAGTATTTTGTGTGTTTGAAATTTATATTTTTTTTAAAACCGATAAATTAAATTATATAGCATTAGGAGATTCATTGGCAGAAGGAAGAAACCCTTATGGGGAAATAGGATATAGTTATACAGATTATTTTGCTGATTATTTAAGCAAAAAAACAGGATTATCTTATTATACTAAACAATATGCAAAAAGTGGTTATACTACAGAAGATGTGATAAAAGAATTAGAGATTAATAACCATTTGAAAAGAGATTTAAGAGAGTCAGATCTAGTTACAATTTCTATTGGTGCGAATGATTTCTTACATAATATTAATTTAAAAGAATTAGATATACACCATCTTTTAGACTTAAAAAACAACGTAATTCAAATTTTACCAGATATTGAGAATTGTATTAAAAATATAAGAAAATATGCAAAGGAAGATATAATCATCATTGGATACTATAACCCTATTCCTTTTTTATTTAATACTAGTAGTGATGATTTAGATGAATTATTTGCCTATATTGATGATGAATATCAAAAAATAGCGGATAAATATGATTGTTTATATATACCTCTATATCAATTATTTAAAAAAAATACATCATATTTACCGAATCCTGCTGATATACACCCCGATTTAAAAGGCTATGAGGCTATTTCTAAAGAAATTATAAATAACTGCTCAAATTTAAAAGTAAACGCAACTTTTTAAAGTTAAATGCAACTTAAAGTATGATGACAAGTTAGTAACAAATAA
>CANRKU010000017.1 GCA_947631295.1 uncultured Bacilli bacterium | reverse complement strand
CACTGGTGCAAGAGATGGGACTTGAACCCACACAGTATCTCTACCAATGGTGTTTGAGACCATCGCGTCTACCATTCCGCCACTCTTGCATTACTAAAATTTAAGTACTCTTCAATTATAACAAGAAAAAAAAAAGAAGTAAATACTTCCCTTTTATTTTGCTTTAGCAACTCTTAATCTAAAAAAAGAAACAGTAATAACATAACTAACAATAAAGAAAAGAAAAAATAATAAAAATGCTAAACCAATAATAGATAAAAATTCATGATTAGGTATCATATTGTAAAAGTCAATATAAATATCTTCGTATGTAATTAATAAATATATAAATGTAGTAATGGTTAAAGAAAGAAAAATAGCCTTATATATTGAAGATTTTTGTAATTGACGATAAGAATCTGATTTCTTCTTTCTCTTTTTTATTTTATTAAAAAAATCTAAATCAAAAAATGATGAAAGATAAATAATAAAAGAAAAAGCAATCATTAGTAAAAGCTCACTTTTACATCCATAGATACCTGTACCAAAGGAATACTCATAAATACATCTACTAATCAAATAAACATACAAAATAGTCATAACTATAGTATAAACAGACTTCGCTGTTAACTTATTTCTGATAAATTTTTCTAAATTCATATAACCAACTCCTATTATAATTAAAATATAACATAGGATAAAGAAAAAGTAAATTAAATTTCACTTTGTTCTGTATATTTAGAATGATATAAATCTGTACTAGATTCTTCTACATTTTCTTCCACAAATTCTTCTATTTTAGGTAAATCATCAATAGTAGCAAGTCCAAAATAATCTAAAAATTCACTTGTTGTTTGATACAAAATAGGTCTACCTACTGCATCACTTCTACCTACCTCTTTAATAAAACCTTTTGCCACTAATTTACGAATCATTTGACTACTACTAACGCCTCTAATTTCATCCACATCAATTCTAGTAATTGGTTGATTATATGCAATAATAGCTAACGTTTCAAGAGCAGCTTGAGACAAAGCATTACTTTCAGGATTTTCTATTAATTTTTGAAAATACTCACGATGCTCCTTTTTCGTAGTTAATTTAAAAGTATTACCTAAAAAATGAATACGAATACCACTATTTTCATCTTCATATTTATCTTTTAAAATGCCAATTAATTCTTTTGCTTCTTCATTAGAAATATCTAAAATATCCATCATTTGATTAATCGTTAGTCCATCTTCTCCTACAACAAACAACAAGCCTTCCAAAACTGCCACTTTACTCACGATACCACCTCACATACAATTTGATCAAAATTATTTTCTTGATAAATGGTTAATTCCTTTTTTCTAGCCATTTCTAAAATAGCTAAAAAAGTAACTACTATATATTCTTTAGTTATTTCTTCAAAAAGGTCAAAAAAATCAACTTTCTTTTTTTCTTTTAAAATTTTACGAATACTTATTCTTCGTTCTTCAACCGTAATTTCTTTCTTTGTAATAGTTGTCGATAATGGTTTTTCTAATTTTTTCCTTTGTAAAAATTTTTCAAATGCCTTCATCATATCATCTAAAGTCACATCACTATGAATAATAGTACCATCATCTACATATTCTCTTAAATTATCTGGAGCCTTAGTGTAGAATTCATGACGAATTTCTTCTAATTCTTTAAAATTCTTGGTCATTTCTTTATATTTTTGATATTCAATTAATCGATGAATTAATTCTTCACGTGGATCCATTTCTTCTTCCTCTTGTTCTTCTTGATATCTTGGAAGAAGCATCTTGGATTTTATTTCCATTAATTCGCTAGCCATTACCAAATATTCACTCGCAATATTTAAATTAAGTCGTTCCATACTTTTGATATAATCTAAATATTGATTTGTAATATCCACAATTTTAATATCCCAAATATCTACCTTTGATTCTTTAATCAAATGAAGAAGTAAATCTAGGGGTCCTTCAAAAGCATCTATTTTTACTGCATACTCCACGCTATCACCTTATTTTCTAAAAAAATTATATCAAATATTTTCCATAAATTCTATAAAACTAATTGAAATTTATGATAGCAAACAGTTTTGCAAAAAATTCTTGTCTTTTTTATGATTATATGATAAAATACATGAACGAAAAGGAGAGATCCGTGATGAATAAAGAATATATTTGTGTAAATAATCAAGTTGTTATATCTGACGAGGAAGGAAAGCTAAAAACAGTACCATATGATAACAATGTAGAAAAGAAACTAATAACAGAAAATCTAATTGAAGATATTGAGGAACAAATCCAAGAGTTAGAAGAAACAAAATTATCTAGAAAAAATTATTGGAAACATCCCTTAACTAAAATTTTATCTACCAGTATAATTTTACCTAGTGGTTTTTTACTAACATATCTAATGTGTACTTTAATATTTGGAATTGAACCTGAGATTGTTGATTCTGTCTTTGGAAAAATGCCAGATTTGATACTTCGATTCATTACTGTACTAATAGCTTGGGAACCAATAGCTATACCTATATCTATTTATACAGCATTTAAATATAAATCTAGTAAAAAAAGAGACTCTTTAGTAGATGAACAAATTCATTTTCTAGAAAAAAAATTACTAAAAGAAAAGTCTGATTTAGAAAAATTAGAAAATTCAAAAGAAAAAGAAACACCGCAAAATATACAATTACCTATTCAAAATAGTAACACAATTTCTAAATCTGAACTTTTAAAATTTAAAAAAGAATTAGAGCTTTATACAACATGCGTTTGTAATGAAAAAAAATTATTGAAATATCAACAAAATAATACATTAGATTCAAAACTACGACCATCTTATACAGAATCAGAAATTAATTTTATTAAAGAATATTTAGAAGAGAAAAAAGAATCGCAAGTAGTTAAAAAAATTGGTTCTAGATAAGTTGATTTTTGAAAAGTTTAAACAAAAAGTTTGAACTTTTTTTATTTTTCATTTATGATAGTAATAGTGGTGGTACTATGAAGCAATTTACGATGAAAGATGAAAGCTTTACCTGTGAAAAATGTGGAAAGAAAGTAGCAAAATTAAATTATACAGCACGTGATCATTGTCCTTATTGTCTTTATTCTAAACATGTAGATGTCATGCCTGGTGATAGAGAAAATCAGTGTCGAGGATTATTAAGACCTATTGCCATCGAAAAATTCAAAGATACCTATAAAATTGTTTATCAGTGTGAAAAATGTAAACAAATTCATAAAAATATTATGGCAAATGATGACAATATGAATCTAATTATCGAATTAGCAAAAGAAACTCCAAAATATTAGAGTTTCTTTTTATTATTTTGTATCCATTAATACCTTAATTTCATCCAAACTTAAATGTGTATATTTAGAAATTATTTCTACTGGCTGATTATCTTTTAGCATAGATTTGGCCACTTCTATTTTATTTTGTTCTATTCCTTGTTCAAGTCCTTGTTCAAGTCCTTGTTCAAGTCCTTGTTCAATTCCCTCTTTATGACCCTGCTCTAATCCCTCTTTATGACCCTGTTCTAGTCCTTCTTGATGACCTTTATCGTAGCCTTCTTCTCTAGCTAAATTGTTTCGATAGTTTTCTTCTATCATTTCATTGACATAGGCTGTTACTATCTCTTTTGCTCTTGAATAATTAATGATATCTTTTCCAACTTCCTCTAACATATAATCTCCCTCCATTATCTTTCTTAATTCTTCTTCGTCTTCTATCAGTAACATTAATAATGCTTTCTCATAGCGACTCATCTTTTCTTTATTATAATACTTTTGGTTAACATATGCTAGATTTATTTCTACTTTATAGATCTTTTCTTCTCCGACATTTAACTCCTTATCCCAAAATTGCATCTTTACTATTAACTCATCACTTAATCTTTTCGTTTTATTAATTGCTACTTGATACAGAATTTCTTCTAATGTCTTCTTTCCTTTTCTTGCATATTCTTGGAAGATAAGTCCTGCAAAATGAGATTTATTTCTTATTAATAAAGATGGATTGATACTTGTATTTGCTTCTAAATTAATATAATATTTTCCTACTCTTAATAATAAATCCATCCTTCCTAATTTATCTTTTATATTACTTGGGGGAATCTCTATATTTAAAAATTCTCCTTGTTCTATTTCTTCCTTAGTTAATGGCAGAATCTTTTCTAAAATAAATGCCAAATAATCTTTATGGGTAGTCATAATTTTCTTAAATACAACATCCGTAATTCCTGGTAATACTTTTCCATTTTTTAATAGTTCTTCATATAATGATAATTTCTCTTCTATCATAGGTCGCCTCCATTCTTTTCTTCTGATTGCTGCAATCAACCTCACTATAACAGGAATAAATTAGAATGTAAAATGACCATTTTTCAATATTGAAATAAAAGAAAAAAAGAATATTTAAAATTTCCTAAAGAAAATTTCAATATTCCTATTCTTTTTTATCTTCATAATTTCATTTTATATTTTTTTAATTTTTTGCTTTAAAAAACAAAGTAAAGATAAAGGTAAAAACAATAGCTGCTGTAATTCCCGATGCTGTTAGATCAAACATTCCCATTAAAAGACCCATAATTCCCATATCACTTGCTTTAGCTAATGCTCCATGAATTAAAGAATGTCCAAAACTAGTAATAGGAACTAAAGCTCCTGCTCCAACATGATTAATAATTTGATCATAAATACTAAAAGTATCTAAGAAAGAACCCATAATTACAAAAATACTAGTTATATGTCCAGCAGATAATTTGGTATTATCTAAAATAAGCTGTCCTATCAAACAAATAAGACCACAAAATAAGAATGAATTAATATAAATCATTTAATAACCTCCAAACTAACAGCATGAGCGATACTTAAGATATTTTCATGTTGATAAACCATCGTTGGTGAAAATAAAGCTCCCGTTGCGACTAATAATACTTTTTTAATTTTCTTCTTTCTTAACATTTCCATAATCAAGCTATAATTAACTAATGCACTACAGACAGGCCCACTTCCACCAGCAAGAACTTCTTTTTGTGTTTCTAAATCGTATAACATCACACCACAATCATTATAGTTACTACTAATATCAATCCCATATTCCGTTTTCATAAAATCAATTAAAATTTCTTTTCCATATAATCCTAAATCTCCCGTTAAAATTAAATCATAATAATCAGGAGTACGGTTCATATCTTGTAAATGTCTATAAATAGTATCTGCCGCTGCTGGTGCCATAACAGAACCCATGTGAAGTGGATCTGTCTGTTGATAATCCAAAATTCTCCCAATCGTTGAACTCTCTACTTTAATCCCTGTATTTTCATTTGTTAACAAAATACTAGCACCACCCGTTGCTGTAAAAGTTGCTGTTTTTGGTTTCGGTGCCCCATATTCTGTTGGATTTCTAAATTGTTTTTCACTAGACATATTATGAGAAGAAGTAGAAGCAATCACATTTTTTACTTTTCCGCTATCAATAAAAGTACTTCCTAATATGATACCTTCAACACTAGTAGCACAAGCACTATAAATGCCTAGAAAAGGAAAATTAAACTTTTCAGAAGAATAACAGGAAGAAGTAATTTGATTCATTAAATCCCCAGAAATAATGACATCGATATCTTCTTTTTGTTTCTTAGCTTTCTTAAGTACCAATTCAATACTTTCTTCTAGTGTCTTTGCCTCTGCCATTTCCCAAGATTTTTCTCCATGATATAAATTATCAAATGTTTTATCAAAATATTTACTTAAAGGTCCTTTTGCTTCATAAGGACCAGCAACAGTACTTGTATTATCTACAAATACATTACGATATTGAAAAGTCATATTCTATCCTCCCATAATAATTAATCTTAATAATCCAAAAAACCAAGCTGATACCACTCCATACAAAATAACACTACCAGCTAATTTAAAGATATTACTACCAAGTCCAAAAATAGGTCCTTCTTTCTTATATTCAATTCCTGCACTTGTCATAGAATGTGCAAATCCTGTAATGGGAATAATCAATCCACATTTACAAAAAGTAACCCATTTATCAAAGAAACCAAGTGCCGTAAATAAACTAGCTAAAAAAATTAGAGTTACTAACATAAAAGTACTAGCATCTTTCGTTGAAATATCAAACCATCCAACATATAATTCCGTTAATACCTGTCCAATCACACCTACCAACCCACCTGTTACAAAAGCAATAAAAGCATTTTGTCCTCTAGTTTCAGTTGGTTTATGTTTATTGACAATCTCTTCATATTTTTTCTTTTCCATCATATCACCCAGTAATAACATGAACAAAAAAGTAAGAAATATACAAATATTCCAAAAATTACTAAAAAAAAGAAAATCGCTAATTGATTTTCTTAATTCATTATAAAATTATTGACAAATATTTTCATGAACTTGATTATCTTCTATCTGTTCTGTTTCCGTAATAGAATCTAGTTTATGATATTTAAAAATAGATTCAATATCTTCTAAATCACTATCTCCTAAAGAATGAAATTGAAATTGATAATAATGATCTTCTTCAATTTCTCCAACTAAACTACTATCTACTTTAACTGTTACTACTTCTTCTCCTCGATATTCTTTTAATGTTAAATAAACAAAATTAGAATCTTTACTAGGACTAATATCTAATACAAAATAGGTTTTAATAAAAGAACAGATATATGGATCTTCTTGACAAAAACCTTCTTTATATTCCATATTACTTGGACCAAAATAATAATCTTGATTACGATCTATAGTATTACAACTTAATAAACTAATCTGATCATTATGAATTTTAAAAGAACCACCATCCCAATAATTTTCTTCATGTTTTCTACCAATATAAGTAATTATTTCTTCTATACTAAATTGTCTTGCTTCTAAAGCTTTATTAAGTTCCAAAGCATGATCAGAATAATCAACTGTTATTTTATCAAGTCCATATAAATAGTAATTTCTACCATTTTTATCTGTATAATATAAAGTTAATTTCGGATTTTCTTCAGATACTTCTTCTATTAACGTAGTTTGTTTTGTTTCTTTGACATCTTTAAATTGATCATAAATAAACATACAAATAAAACTTAAGATGATTAAAATTAAAACACTTCCAAAAATTTGTTTTCTTGGCATTTTATCACCTACCCAGCTTTATTATAACATGAATTTACCATTTTAGTACTAGGCTACCATATTTTCTTTTAATTTCTGTAAAATTTTGCTTTCATTTCTAGAAACATTCACTTGATTGGTTCCTAATTCTTTAGAAACTTCACTTTGAGTCATTCCCTGATAATATCGTAATTGAATAATTTTACGCTCATTCTCTTCTAAGTTGTCTAAAGCAACATGTAAATCTAAAATATCAGCATCATATCCTGATTCATAATAAGGAATAGTATCGTATAAACTAACATCTTTTCCTTCGTCATCTTGATTGATAATATAATCACTACTTAAGACAAATTCTTTAGAATAGATGGCATCAACAATACTAGCTTCATCTTTTTCTAAACAAAAACTAATTTCCTTTATACTAGGTTCTCTTCCCAGTTTTTGTCTTAACATATCACTACATAGATCTATTTCTTTACTTAAAGCTATGGTTTCTTTACTAATTTTAATATTTTTATCTTTTCTCAAATAATCTAATATTTCTCCTCGTATCCAAAAAAGAGCATAAGTAGAAAATTTAGTTTCACTATTAGGTTGATATTTTTCAATTGCTTTTAATAGGCCAATCATTCCTACTTGTCTTAAATCCTCAAAGTTAGAATAATAACTATATTTACTAGCAACACTACTTACTAATTTTTCATATTTTAAAATATTTTCCATTTCTATCTCTCCTATATATGAATTAGTTTCAATGCTCCAAGTTCATTTTGTGTTCTTTCTATTTGATTAAAAATATTATCAATTTCTAGATTTTTCTGAAAACGATCATGATAACCACAAATGACTAATTTACCATCATGTAAACTCACATCAAAATAGCGATCAATGATAGTTTGTAAACCATTTTCATCAATAAAATTTAAGTTTTCTAAATTAACAACAAAGTACTTCAGGCCTTTTTCATGAATCATAATATCCAAGCAATCACTCAGTTTTGTATAAGTATTTTTATCTAATACTCCTTCTAATCTCACAAATAACATACCACGAACAAACTCCAAATTAATTTCTAACATAATCCACCTCTTTTTTAGTATATTTAATATAGACCAAATCTTAAAGAATTGATACACTTTCGACAAAGGATTACAAAACTTCCTATCAATTATATTATTTAAAGAAAAAGAAAAAATACTTAAAAAAAAGAAAAAAATATGACTTTTACATCATATTTAAAATTTTAATTTCTTTTATTGCTAGAACAACTCACTTTAAAAATCATACTTCAATAAGTATGATTCCATCAACTAAAACGATAAATCTCCAACAACTAAATCTTTTAAATTATCTAAAAATAACTGCATAAAACCTTTTTTCTTAACACTATCACTAGCTATTAAAGGATAACTTCCTATTTTTTGATTTCCATCATAAACATCTAATGTACCAATTTCTTGATTTTTCGTAATAGGTAAAGTAATATCTTTTAAATTTACTTTTTCAGTATACTTTTTATTGGAATTAGTATCACTTTTTTTCGATAAAACAGTAACATCTTTATCTAAAAGAGCTTGAATACTTTTCTTATTTCCTTTTTGAATATCGATATTAGAAATAGCATCGCCCTGCTTTTTTATCACATCAATCTTATATAAATTAAATCCATAATCTAAAAGATCCATTGTTTCTTGATTTCTAACTTTACTCACATCTTCGCCTAATACAATTGCTAATAATCGCATATCATTTCTTTTAGCAGTTACTGCCATAGTATACTTTGCATTATCAGTAAAACCTGTTTTCAAGCCATCTGCTCCATCATAAAAGCGAATTAATTTATTGGTATTAACAAGCCAGAATTTGTTAGGCGTATCCACTCTTAAATAATCTTCATAAACAGAAGAAAATTCTAAAATCTGATCATGTTTTAAAAGTTCCATCGCAATTAATGCTAAATCATAAGCACTAGAATAATGATTTTCTTCATCTAATCCTGTTGGATTCACAAAATTAGTATTTTTAAGGCCTAATTCTTTGGCTTTATCATTCATCATCTTCACAAAATTAGCTTCACTTCCAGCAATTCTTTCCGCTAAAGCAACTGTTGCATCATTAGCAGATGCCATACTAATTCCTTTCATTAAATCTCTAACTGTCATAACTTCCCCTGGCTGTAAATAAATTTGTGTACCACCATATCCAGCAGCATTACTACTAGCCGTTACTTTCTCATCCCATGCTAAATTACCACTTTCAACTGCTTCTAAAATTAATATTTGTGACATCATCTTAGTTAAAGATGCAACTGCTAATCTTTCATCCTTATTCTTTTCAAAAAGAATAGTACCTGTTGATACTTCTACTAATACACTACTTTTCGCATTGGGAGTAACATCCTCTTCTGCATAAACAAAATTAGGAATCAGTAACAACAAAATTAAAAAAACTGATATAATCTTTTTCAAAATTTCCACCTCTAATAAAAAATATGTCAAAAAAATAAAGATATTATAAATAGTAATAATTTTTTTTAGGAAAAAGTAAAATAGAATAGAAAATAAAAAGGAGAATCGTATGAAAAAAATATTTTGGTATTTTTTATTAATATTTATAGTAATAGTAGTTTTATCACTAGTAGTAATTATTAATAAAAAAATAAATGTGAATAACCCCCAATCAAAAGATGAAAAAACAGAAAAATTAGAATTTTTAAATAATATCGATAAAAAGATAGATTATTTCCACTATTCTTATTTAGACCGTTATGTAAATTATAAACAAAGTCATAGTGATCTTTCTGATATTGATATCATCACAAGAGTAAACTTAGGATTAGATAAACCTTTTTATAACGAAACGAAGCCTAGTAATTTACTAAATAAAATAACGATTTTAGTAAACAAATATACTTATTTAGAAAAAGATTACGTACCAAATAATTTAAGAACGATTTCTAGTATTTTTTCAAATGCCGAAAAAGAATTAGTTTATGAAGCAAAAGAAGCTTTTGAAAAAATGGCATCTAATGCAAAAGAAAATGGATATACAATAAGAGCCATTTCTGCTTACAGATCTTATGAATATCAGGAAGGATTATATAATAAGTATGTAGAAAAAGATGGGATAGAATTAGCAGATACTTATTCAGCAAGACCTGGATATTCCGAGCATCAAACAGGCCTTGTAGTAGATATCGATAATGGTAATACCGATTTTAATCTTTTTGAACAGACAGAAGAATTTAAATGGATGCAAGAAAATGCCCATTTGTATGGATTTATTCTAAGATATCCAAAAGGAAAAGAAGAGGTTACTGGATATGATTATGAAGCTTGGCATTATCGTTATGTGGGAAAAGATATCGCAACCTTTATGAAAAATAACGATCTAACCTATGACGAATATTATGCAAGATATATTGATAAATAAAATAAGAATAGATAAGAAAACTAAAATATATCCAAAATCGGCTAATCAAAAGTGTAATAACTAGTAATATCATCCAAAATAGGATCAGTACCCTCTTTTAAATACAATGTGCATAAAATATCACCAATTTTAACATCATCACCAATTTTCTTTTTTAAAACAATTCCTACACTAGAATCAACTTTATCTTCTTTAGTCTTTCTCCCACCACCTAAATCAAGAGAAAGCTTTCCAAAACGATAAGCATCCATTCCTATAATATGACCACTCTTAGTAGAAATCATATCTTGCTTATTACTACTAACACGAAGAAGGCTTAAATCTCCACCTTGTGCTTGAATAATCTCTAAAAATTTTTGATAAGCTTTTCCACTTTTTAAACTATCTTCTACCATAGCATTAGCTTGATTTATATTTTTTCCTAATGCCATCTGAATCATTTTACTAGATAAAGCTTTACATAAAGATACCAAATAATTATTTTCCTGATTACATAAAATTTGCACAACTTCTAATATTTCTAAAGCATTACCGATAGAGGTACCAAGAGGAATATCCATATAAGTAATCATCGTTTCCACTTCTCTACCATAGCGACTACCAATCATTTTCATAATTCTAGAAATTTCAATAGCATCCTCTTGTGTTTTTAATAAAGCACCGTTTCCTACTTTTACATCAATTATAATTTTTTCAGCGCCACTAGCTATTTTCTTACTCATAATACTAGTAGCAATTAAAGGAATAGATTCTACTGTTCCTGTTACATCACGAAGGGCATATACCTTTTTATCTAATGGAGCTAAATTTTTAGTCTGACTAATAATAGCAGCACCAACTGTATTTAATTGATTAATAAATTCCTCCTCCGTTAAATTAACACGAAAGCCTGGAATACTCTCCAATTTATCAATAGTTCCACCTGTATGGCCTAATCCTCTTCCACTCATTTTAGGAACTTTAACTCCAAGAGATGCCACAATAGAAGCAACAACTAAAGTAGTTTTATCACCTACACCACCAGTTGAATGTTTATCAACAGTAATACCATTTACTTGTGATAAATCCAAAATTTCACCACTATGAATAAAAATATCCGTAAGATTTAAAATTTCTTCATCTGTCATGCCTTTCATACAAATAGCCATCAACAAACTACTCATTTGATAATCTGGTATTTCACCATGATAATAACCTAAAAATGCTTCGCTTAATTCTTGTTTTGTTAGAACATAACCTAATTTCTTTTTATTTATAATATCCACCATTGACATAATAACACCTTCTATTCTATTTACATTATAACAGAAAACAACAAACTGTAAATCTTTTTATTTATAAGAATATATGTTATAATATAGATGAGGTGAATTTATGACATTACAAGGATTCAATAATGATTATATTAACAAGCTATATCAACAAGTAATACTATATTCAATTAAGTATTACCAATCTTTACCAAAAGAGATGCAATTACAGTATAAAGAAAAATATGATAAAGCTTTATTATTACAAGCAAAATTTGGTTTAGATAGTAATGAATCTCTAGAGGAATTAAAAGAATTCCTAGATAATGAAAAATCGAAAATCGAAATGATCAAGGAAGAAAATCAACCAATAATTGACATGTTTGCTAATAATATTTTAGGGCTAATATTAATCAAAATGCCAAGTGACTTAACAGATATTGAAAAATGTGAATATATTTTCGACTATGTCACAAACACTATGGAGTATGCAGATGAATGGAAAAGATATTGTATAGATGTACCACAAAATGAATATAATTTTTGCTTTTATTCTGGAGTACCACTAAGTAAAACTTATGAGGGACTATTAGTAACTAAAAAAGGAAATAGTGATGATATCGCAAACTTAATAACGTATTTAGGAAAAAGAGTAGGAGTAAATATCGAAAAAACATTCTGCAGACATCATAATAATACATATGCTATTAATTATATTGTGCAAAAAGATAAAACAGTTAGTTATTTTGATGCTGCTAGTGTAATTAGAAATGAAAAAAGCAAAGATGAGATATTTTTAGTTTCTGAAAGAGTATTAGCTAAAGATATGGAATATCAGCTAAAAAATCATCAAATGTCTGTCTCCTTAAAAAGACCAACTATTGAATATAATATTGATAATTTAATTAATGAAATTAAAAAAATGGAACCACAAATCAATTATGCAACATCAAAAATAAAGGAAAAATAAAAAAATGGTTTACCATTTTTTTATTTATCTCATTTTTTTCTCTATATAATCCATTACTCTTTTTGGATCTTCTAAAAATTTTTCATAAAGTTTAATATGCATACGAAGTTCTTTGATGAGTTCAATTTCATCACGAGCTAAATTAATAGCAGAATGTTGATCATCTTCACTAACAACAAAGTATTCACAACCTAATAAATAAGCTAAATCTACTTGAAGGGCATTAGCCAAATCAACTAAAGTATCCAAAGTAGGAGTTCTAGTACCATTTTCATAACAACAAATACTAACCTTAGTAACTCCAACTATTTCCCCTAATTGTTTTTGAGTGAATCCCATCTCTTTACGTTTTTCTTTTAATCTTTTTGAAAATAGAATCATACCAACACCTCATAATCCCATAATATAGGTACATTATAGTGAAAACTTGTCGATTTTTGAGGTATGTTAACTAATTAGAAACTAGTTTTCATGATTCTTATTGGAAGATAAAAAAGTCACTTTTTCAGCAATAACTTCCAATAGATATTTTTTGTCATCATTTTTTTCTACTACTCTAGTCTGAATACGTCCTTTTACACCAACGATATCACCTTTAGAACAATACTCCACTGTATTAGCAGCCACATTATCCCATAGAATACAATCAATAAAATCAGTATCATATTCACCATTCATATTTTTAAAGCTTCTAGGAACAGCTAAAGTAATATAGCTATATTTTTTCTTATTTTCTGCTTCTCTTAATTCTGGTTTACGAACAATCCTTCCTACCAAAACTAACTGATTTAACATGATATCCCTCCTTTCTTGAGTTTGTATCATACAGAAGAAAATTAGTTCTTGCAAATTGATAATTTAAAGATTTCAATACTAAAAAGAAACCAAAAAAAGAAAATTCAATACTAGAATTTTCTTTTTTCATCTCTTCAATCAAAGCTAAAAATTAAGTTTATAAGTTTTATAAATTTTTTTTCAATAATTGATTTAGCTCAACAGCGTACTCCATAGGCAACTCTTCTCTAAACTTTTCGATGAAGCCTAAAATAATTAATTCTGTAGCTTTTTCACTATCTAAACCACGACTCATCAAATAAAATAATTTTTCGTCACTGATTTTAGATACGGTTGCTTCATGTTCAATATTGCTACTGTCATTTCCACAAATATTAATAGGAATTGTATCACTTTTAGAAACACTATCTAAAATTAAAGTATCACATTTGACCATAGCACTACTATGAATAGCACTTTCTTTAATATCTACTTTACCACGGTAAGTGGCATTACCACCACCTCTAGCAATGCTTTTAGAAATAATCGTACTTTTTGTATTCTTTCCTAAATGAATCATTCGACTGCCAGTATCTTGCTCTTGTTTATTAGCAGCAACACTAATCGTAATACAAGTTCCTTCTGATCGATCACCTTTTAAAATACAAGCTGGATATTTCATCGTAATATTACTACCAATATTACCATCAATCCATTCCATTTTACCATCTTCATCTACTAATGCTCTTTTTGTAACCAAATTATCCACATTCGTAGCCCAGTTCTGAATCGTACTATAACGACATTTGCTTCTTTTACCTACATAAATTTCAACAACAGCAGCATGTAAACTTGATTCGCTATAATTAGGTGCAGTACAACCTTCAATATAATAAAGTTCACTATCATCATCCACAATAATTAAAGTTCTTTCAAACTGACCCATACTCCTACTATTAATACGAAAATAACTTTGTAAAGGCCTATCTAGTTTTGTATGAGGAGGAATATAAATAAAACTTCCTCCACTAAAAACACTACTATTCAAAGCTGAAAATTTATTATCACTATTCGATACAATTTTACCAAAATATTTTCTAGCAATATCAGGATATTTTTTTAATCCTTCTTCAATAGAAGTAAAGATGACATTTTTTTTTGTGAGTTCTTCTAGCATATTATGATAAATAACTTCACTTTCATATTGTACACCCATTCCATCAAGATGTTTTTCGCTTTCTAATACACCAACGGAATCAAGTTCATTACGAATACTACAGTTAATATCATTCCAATTATTTTTAATCGAATCTTCTTCACGACTTTTATAATAAATAACTTTGTCAAAGTCAATATTGATACTAGGACCAAAATTAGGATATCCTAATTTTAAAAATAAATCATAACTTTTAAGTCGATAATCTAAAACCCAATCATCTTCTTGCTTAATCTTAGAAATTTCTTTAATTTTTTCTGCATCAAGTCCTACAATTTCCAATGAAATCACCACTTTTCATCACATTTTATCAACAATCTTCCTCAATGATTCAAACGGAAGAAGAGCACATTTTTTACGATTAGGCTGTTTATAAATTTCGTTATAGACATTCAACTCTCCTAAAACAGTACTATCATATTCCTTCTCATGAATCATATTTTCATAATTTTCTAAAATAGAAAGAACCTCTTCTTTAGTCTTCCCAATTAGATTTTTAATCATCATACTAGTAGCACCTGTTGAAATAGCACAAGCTTCGCCATCAAAACGAATATCAACAATCTTATGATTCTCAATTTTATACATAAGATCCAAATTATCAATACAACTCTCATTATTTGTATTTACTTTTATATAACTATCATCTTCTACTAGCCCTCTGTTCATTGGATTTTCATAATTTTCTAACATAATTTCTCTTTTTAATCTAGGATCCATTCTACCACCATTTTCCTTTACAAGACAATTTTAAAAATATCTTCCGAATTTCTTAATACTTCTATCAATTTATCAATTTCTTCTTCCGTATTATAAAAATAAAAACTAATACGACAGGTATTCTTCACAAGTAAATCTTCTTTTAAAATCTTAGCACAATGATTACCAGCTCTTACACAAATATGATAATGATTTAAATAAACAGCAGTATCTTGGCTAAAAACTCCATCTATATTAAAAGCAATTAAACCACCTTCAACATCTTGATTATAGACAATTACTTTAGGAATATCTTTTACTTTTTCTAAAAAATAATGTTTCAAATGTCGTTCATACTCTGTAATTGTATCAATACCAATAGACATTAAATAATCAATGGCAGCTCCCATTCCAATCACTCCAGCAATATTAGGAGTTCCCGCCTCTAATCTAGAGGGAAGACTCTTATACTCCACTTCTCCTGTTGAGGTAAAACTAGAATTCATTCCTCCACCAACTATAGTAGGCTGCAATTGTTCTAATAATTCATATCTACCATATAAAACACCAACACCAGTAGGGCCTAACATTTTATGAGCAGAAAAGGCAAGAAAATCTATATTTAATTGTTTTACATCCACTTTTATATGAGGAACACTCTGTGCACCATCTACTACAAATAAAATATGACGATCACGACATAATTTACCAATTTCTAAAACTGGACGAACATCACCTAATACATTCGTAATATGAGCAAGAGATATGACTTTTGTTTTTTCAGTAATACTATTTTTGACATTTTCTATGGTTACTAAGTGATTTTCTAAAGGAATGTATTTTACTTTAATTCCTATTTCTTTTTCTAATTCTAACCATGGTAGTACATTAGAAGCATGTTCTGCTTTCGTAATTAAAACCTCATCACCAGCATGGAGATAATGTTTCATGTATCCAAACACAATTCTATTTAAGGAATCAGTTGTACCACTAGTAAAAATAATTTCTTTTTCGCTATCACAGTTAATAAGATTTTTAACTTTGGTACGTACTTCTTCATATTTCATATCTACTTTTAGACTATTATCATAATCTCCACGATGAGCATTCGCAGTATAATTCGAATAATAATCTACTACCGCATCAATTACTTTCTGAGGTTTTAAAGTTGTAGCCCCATTATCAAAATAAATAAGATCATTATTTAAAATAGGAAAATCTTCTCTATACATACTTACACCTCCTTATTAAAATACTTTATTATTTCATGATAATACCTTTCTTGATTACTATCATTTAATTCAAAATGACCAATTAAAAATGACTTTAAAAGCAAAAATTTACTATCTTCTTCACTAAGTCCCCTACTCATTAAATAAAATAAATCGCTTTCTTTAAACTCTCCTAAATAAGCAGAATGACTAGCTTCTGTATCATAATTATCAATATATAAATTAGGCTGAATCTGCGACATACTAGTATCATTTTCGATAATTTGATTATCTTGCTTACTAATACATTGATCACTATTTTTTTCAATATAACTAGAAATATCTAACAGTACATTAGCATGATTTCTACTAAATCCATGATTTTTTAAATATGAATAAGTCTTGGGCATATGATGTTTTACTATAATCTGATGTAGACTACTTTGACTACTTAATACACTATAATTGAAAGTAAAGGTAGCTCCTATTCCATCTAAATCAACTATTAAATGGAAATTTCCCTCTATTAAAAGGTGATGAAAAGTTAATTCTGCATTTTCTTTTATATGAATATGAATCGAAAGATCTGTATTTTTTCCTAATAGGTTAAGAGTAACATGAGTATTTTTTGAAACAATAAGAAAAATATCTTTTTGGAAATTTTCAAATTCTAAAGAATAATTTCCATCCTTAGAAAATTCATATTTACCAGTATTTAAAAGGGCCTCTTTTTCCTCATCGTTCAATAATATTTTATTCATGAGTACTAGCCTCACTTACTTCATTCACACAACTAAACCCTTTTTCTTCGATTTCCTTAGCAAGAGAGAAAGCACCTGTTTTCATGATTTTTCCATCTATCATAATATGAACATATTTTGGCTTAATATAATCTAGAATTCTCGTATAATGAGTAATTATTAAAATAGAAGTATCTGGATTTTCAGAAATATATTGATTGATATTATCACAAACAATCTTTAAACTATCGACATCTAGTCCAGAATCTAATTCATCTAAAATAAGGAATTTCGGTTTTAATATTTTCATTTGTAAGATTTCATTCTTTTTTCTTTCTCCACCAGAAAATCCCTGATTAATAGAACGATGCATCATATTCGAATTCATATTTAAATCATTCATAGATTTTTCCATTTCTTTCATAAATTCATAAATGCCAACATTTTTTTCTAATTGACTAGATAATGCTGTCCTTAAAAATTCACTATTGGTAACTCCCTCAATACTAATAGGAGACTGCATAGCTAAGAAAATCTTCTTTCTGCTTCTTTCCGTTGTATTTAAGGATAAAATACTTTCATGATCAATAAACATATCACCTTTTGTAACAACATAATCTTTGCTTCCCATAATAACTTTAGATAAAGTACTTTTTCCAGTACCATTAGGGCCCATAATGACATGAATTTCACCTGGTAATATATGTAAAGAAAAATCTTTTAGTATTTCTTTATCATCCTTACTTTTTGCATAAATATGATCAATTGTAAAATCCATAATATCACCTTTTTCTAGTCTTTATTTTAACACTTTTCATGATGAGAAACAATAATATATAACAGTATAATTAATTTTTAAAAAAAATTTTGTCAAAAAAATATCCTACTTCAAAAAAGTAGAATATCTTTTTATATCATGATTATTTTATATTTTTATCGTACTCAATATCAGAAATTTCATATTTACGATTTTCGGATATGGTCGACATAATCTTATTAACTGCCCAACCAACAATAGCAAGAGCGAAAAAGTATAGAAAACCAAATAATGTAAAACTTGGTGCTGACTCAGTAAATAATTCAATTAAACTAGCACCTACTCCCATAGAGGTAACAATAGTTAAATTACTAACTGATTTTTCAGTAATTTGACTACCTAAGCCATCAAACAATTTTTGAGCAGAAGATACATAATTTTTAGTCATACTCCACAAATATTTAATATAATCCAGAGTATCTTTTAATGTTTCATAACGATATCCTGAAATCACTAAAAATTCAGCAAGTTCTGGATCACTTTTCGCAATTTTTTCTCTAGTTGGTAAATAAGTGCTCATTTGATTAATTCTTCCATCAATTAAATTGATAGTTTTCGCATAACCTTCTAGTTTACTACTAAATTTAACGATATCAGAACCTTTAACATGTGCATTTTCTTTGACATTATCAATTTTTTCCCAAATAATACGATGTAAGTTAAGATAACGATGAAGTTGTCCTTTAAATTCGCGAATAAAAATCTGCTCTTCGATATATCTTTCAATATTATCCAAGGATTGTTTTTTATTGTTAATAAAATAATATTTATCCCCACGAACTACATCATATTTTGTGTTATCAAATTCAAAATATTTTTGTTTTTCAGTTCTAGACAATAAATCATTCATTTCTGTTTTAGTAATATTATCGCATACAATAAAATAAGGATAAACAGTTTCGATATTTGCAAGTTCTTTAGGAACGGGAGCACCCAAACTAAATAAGTAACTAAATGCTGGAGATAATTTATTTTCATAATAATCTGTTACTCGGGTAATATCAGCAAACAAAGTATCTTCACTTACTTGATTATTCTTAAGAGTAATTAAACCATCTTCAAAAATTCTAACTTTAATGTTTAATGCAGTTGTGAATTCCACGTATTCTTCACCAGAAACTCCATAATCAATTTTACCAATTTCTAATTGTTTATGATATTGAGCTAATTTGTTTGGATCTAAATGTAACTGTGTTTTACATTCTCTTAAAAAATCATAAATTTCTGATAATTGCAACATGGTTCTTTGAAACCAACCACCAACATAAATACTATTAACTTTCATATTTACACCTACTTTACTAATTCATAATTTGTTTTGAAAAGAATCCTGCTTCATCTAAATGAAAACCATAATGATGATAGCAAGCATGAGCAGCAGTACGGACATTATTAGACCATAACTCCATAGTTTTACATTTCTTTTGAAGACATATTTTTGTAATTTCATCTAACATTTTAGTAGCAATTCCATGTCTACGATAATCAGGATGTACACATACGTGATTTAATATAGCATAAGTATTCATATTTTCATAAATAGTAGGAATTACTGTAATTTTAGCATGGGAAACTATTTTACCATCAAGTAAACCTATTAAATAAATTTGATTAGGGTCATTTTTTGTTTCATCAAAAATTTTTTTTGCATAATCAAGATTAGTTTCTTCAAAAAAACATAGATTACATAATTTGATAATTTCTTCTACATCTTCACTAGTTGCTATTTTAAATGTAATATTCAACTATAACACCTCGCTATCTTATAATCAAACTATATCAATATTGTAAAAAGAAAGCAATTATAAATTTAAAAAAATGTAAATATAATTGTCGAATATTGTAAATAAAAAGAAAAATGCATAAAATCCATAAAAAAGCAGCAATATATAATTGAATATCCGCAAATATTCACAAAAATAAAGGAAAAATACTAATAGTATTTCCTTTTTTTATGATAAAATACATGTATAAGGAGAGTGAATTATGGATTGTTTATTTTGTAAAATTATAGAAGGGTCAATTCCTAGTAAAACTATTTATGAAGATGAATTAGTAAAGGTATTTTTAGATATTAATCCTAATACCAACGGACATTGTTTAATTATTCCTAAAAGACATATTGTAACTGTAAATGATGTAGATGATGAACTAGCAATGCACATCATCAAAATAGAAAAGCAAATTTATCAACTATTAAAAGAAAAGTTACATATCGAAGGTTTAACTATTGTACAAAACAATGATTTAGGTCAAGAAGTAAAACATTATCATATACATTTAATTCCAAGATATCAAGATGACAATTGGAACATGAATTTTAATCAAGATAGTATAAAAAATATTGAAGAAATTTATCAACAACTTACAGATTAATATAAAAAGATATTCACAGTTTTGTGAATATCTTTTTTACTACAAATAAATAAAAATGTACACTCCCTAATTCATCTTACATTTATCTTTAATTGTTCTATTTCAATCATAGATAATCCTGTTGCTTGTGCAATGGTTTGAATAGAAACATCTAATGACAATAAATTCTTCGCTATTTCTACTTTTTCTTTTTCTATTCCTTTTTTCTCTCCTTCTTCATATCCTGTTAGCCTCATATCTTCTAAATCCCATTTATGTGCTTCT
>CANRKU010000016.1 GCA_947631295.1 uncultured Bacilli bacterium | reverse complement strand
TCAGTATTTGCTCAATTAGAAAGAGAAACAATCTTAGAAAGAACAAGAATCGGTTTAAAGAAACGAGCTGAAGACGGGTTTTGGCGAGGTGGAGGTAAAACTCCTTTCGCCTATGATTATGATAAAGAAACAGGTATGCTTGTGATTAATCCTGAAAGAAAAGTAATCTTTGATTTAATGAAAACATTAAGACTTCAAGGATATAGTTATGCAGAATTAGAAAAAATAACAGGTTACGACCAGGCTTGGATACAAGGTATTCTAAGTGCCAAAACTAATTTAGGTAAAATTCCTTATAAAGGGGAACTTTTTAATGGAAGACATGAAGCCGTAATTAGTGAAGAAGAATATGAACAGTTACAACAAATTGAGCAAGAGAGAAGCAGAAACAAACACGCAAGTCATTATCTATTATCTGGTAAAATTTATTGTGGAAACTGTGGAGCAAAATATCGCTATCAAAAATGGGGAAAAAGAATTATTTGTTACTGCTATTCTCAACAAAAAAGTAAACCAAAACTCATTAAAGATCCAACCTGCAATAATATAAGACTTGATAGTTTCGAAATCGAAAATGCTTTTTTAGAACAGTTATTTGCGATGTCACTAAGTGAAAAACTATTTAGACAGACATTCAATCTATCTAAATTAAATCTTAAAGATGAACTGCATGCCAAGGTTTTAAAAACACAAAAAAGAATAGATAATCTAATCCAGTTATTATCAGAAAATTTAGCAAATGAAGATGTAAAAAAAGAACTAGAAAAATTAGTAAAAGAAAAGTCTGAAACAATAAATAAACTATCAGAAATAACAATTCAAGAAAAAAAGGAGAAACACTTTGAACAAATTAAAGATTTAAGCAAAGTATGGCAAGATCTAGAATTTCAAGAAAAAAGAAATTTAATAGAACAACTATTAGCTAAAATTATTGTAGATGGAAAAACTTTAAAAATTTATTGGAATATTAATGCAAACTAACATTAAAAATATATGATTTCTCGATAGTATTTTAGTTCAAACAAAGACATATATCAAAAATTATTAAAATTAGAAAAAGCAAAGAAAAAATTTTAATTCGGACAACAATCTAGAATAAATTATAATCTTTGAAAATTAATATTTAAAAATACCAAAATTATATATTCATTGTTCTTACTTAATAACTATAAAAACTATATATAATTTAAAATTTCTAATACATAAGTAGAAATCTAAATATTTATACTTATGTCTAATAAATCATAATTTTTTAAATTTTTCTATAGTGTGTGGCTTCTAAAAAATAAACTCATACAAAATTATTTTATTTTTCTTAATTTTATGGTATTATTTAATAAAATCTTGATTTAATATGATTATTTATAACTATAAATAGAATCTTAATAATATTTTAAAATATAATAGAATAGGGTTAATCCTAAATGGATGCATATAAAATAAGATAGAGAGTGATATTATGAAGGAATCTAAATTATATCGATTTTCAAGACCAATTATTAAAATATTTACGAATTTTGTTTTTAAACCAGAATATATAGGATTAGAAAATATACCATCTAATCGAAGAGCGATATTAGCTGGAACCCATACAAATAACCTAGATTGTACATTATTGATTAGTTCCACGAAAAGGAGTGTTCACTTTTTAGCAAAGGATGAATTATGGAAAGGTCCCAAAAAAATTATTTTTGCAAATATGGGATTGATTCCTGTAAATCGAAGGCAAAAGGATCATAATGCAATTGTACAAACGGAAAAGTATTTAAAAAATGATTGTCTTATTGGAATATTTCCAGAAGGAACAATAGAAAGAGAAAATGAATTACTTCCTTTTAAAATAGGTGCAGTAAAAATGGCAAGCGATACTAATAGTGATATTATTCCATTTGCCATTGTTGGAAAATATAAGATATTTCATAAGGGAATAAAGATTATTTTTGGAAAACCATATAAAATAAAAAATGATGACCTAACTTATGAAAATGAAATATTAAAAAATAAGGTGGTAGAATTGATAAAAATAGGAGAACAATATGGGAAAAATAAGTAACTTTTTCTATAAATTATTTAAGAAAAAAAATATAGATAAACCATGGCTAGATTATTATTCACGAGAAGATCAATCTATAAAATTTACGCATAAATCTATTTACGATTATATGGTAGATGAGGTAGGAAATGATTTAGATTATACAGTGATAAATTATTTTGAAAATAAAATTAGTTATCATGATTTTTTTAAATCAATTAATACTTGTGCAAGGGCATTGAGAGAATTTGGAGTAAAAGAAAAGGATATTGTTACTATTTGCCTACCAAATATGCCAGAAGCAATTTATGTTTTTTATGCTTGTAATAAGATAGGAGCAGTAGCTGATATTATTCATCCACTTTCTAGCCCAGAGCAAGTTAAATTTTATTTACAAGAATCAAAATCTAGATATTTATTTTTAGTAGATTTTAATTACGAAAAGATGAAAGAAATTATTCCCGAAACACTGGTATATAAAACAATTCTAGTATCACCAAAAGAAAGTATGCCTATTGGTTTAAGTATAGGATACACTTTAACTCGTGGTATTAAAACAAAAAAGCCATTATTGAATGATACTTCCTATATGAGTTGGAAAAGATTTATGAGATATGGGTATTCAAGTTTAAGAGAATATCATGCTAAAATGGGTAGTAAAAATTTAGCTTTAATTTTACATAGTGGTGGAACTACTGGAACACCAAAAGGAATCATGATTTCTAATTATAGTTTTAACGCAATAGCACAACAAAGTGCTGTTAATGTCATTGACGTAAGACCAAAAGATAAAATAGTTACTGTTCTTCCCATTTTTCATGGATTTGGATTAGGTATCTGCATTCACACCCCAATTTGTCTTAAAGTAGAGACTATTCTTATGCCAGAATATGACGCCAATCGATTCTACAAAATATGGCATAACGACAAACCTCATGTAATATTAGGAGTTCCTACTTTATGGGAAGGAATGATGTCAAATAAAAAATTTGATAATGTTGACATGTCACAACTAAAATATATTATAAGCGGTGGTGATTATCTTTCAGTACAATCAGAAACAAGAATTAACAATTTCTTACACCAACATGGAGCAAAAGTAAATATCGCAAAGGGTTATGGAATGACAGAAAGTGTTGCTGCAACAGCCTATACTTTTCCCGGAACAAATGAGCCAGGAAGCATAGGAATTCCAATGGTTGGAAATAATTATAAAATTTGTGACCCAGAGACTATGGAAGAAATGCCATTTGGTGAAGAAGGCGAAATCTGTGTCAATGGACCAACTCTTATGATGGGATATCTAAATAATGAAGAAGAGACAAATCAAGTTATTCGAACTCATAAAGATGGGAAAAGATGGCTACATACAGGTGACATAGGATATATTTCTCCTAGTGGTGTTGTCTATTTTACTTCTAGATTAAAAAGAATGATAGTAGTATCAGGTTTTAATGTATACCCTTCTATGATAGAAAAAGTAATTTTAAAACACAATGATGTCAGTAAAGTATGCGTAGTTGGTATTCCACATCCATATAAGATTCATGTACCAAAAGCCTTTGTTGTATTAAAAAAAGGAATTAGTCCATCTAATAAGCTAAAAAAGGAAATCAAAGAACTATGTAAAAATGAATTAGCAATTTATTCCATCCCTAAGGAAATCGAATTTAGAGAAAAATTGCCAATAACATTGTATAATAAAATTAATTACAAATTATTGGAGGATGAGGAGCTAAAAAAATATGAAAAAGAAGAAAAAGCTAAGAACATGGGGGTATAGCCTATTAAAACCTATATTAGGATTTCTATTTAAGAATTATTATAGACCCATCATCATCAATAAAAATGTAATTCCAAAATCAGGCCCGATAATTATTTGTGGAAATCATATGCATGTATATGATCAATGTCCAATCATTATTTCAACGAAAAGAGTTATTCATTATATGGCAAAAAAGGAATATTTTGATGGAAAACTCAGATGGTTTTTCAAGATAACTGGTTGCATTCCTGTGAATCGTTCAATCAAAGATGAAAATGCGACTAACTTAGCTATTGAAGTACTCAATAATGGAGGAGCAATTGGTTTATTCCCAGAAGGAACTAGAAATAAAACAAATCAGTTTTTACTTCCTTTTAAATTTGGAGCAGTATCAATGGCACAAAAAACAAATGCTACAATTGTTCCATTTGGTATATCTGGAGAATATAAAAGAAAAGAAAAATTAATGGTACGATTTGGTCAACCATTTAAAATTGGAAATATGGATTTAGAAAGTGCTAATAAGAAATTGTATAATGAAATTGAAAAATTAATGAAGGAAAATATAGCAGCTTTGAAGACTAAATAATAAAAAATATAAATTTAACTGCTGAAGGAAGAAAAAGATATTGTTTCTTCCTTCTTTACTATCTAACAATACAATTAATAAAGAGATTGAGACTTTAAAGAGTAGGTAATTTCCAAAAAAGGAATATAGATGTTAGGATAACTAACACCAAAAATATATAGTTTTCTCGACATATGTCTTAGATTCCAATTAAAGACATGCTGATATTGACTTTTAGACAATTTATGAGATTATTTTTATTACAAGGAACAATTAATTTTAGGAAAATTTGATATTTTTTAGCATTAAAAGTACGCATTAAAGTAATAAAATAATGATCAGTGGAAATAAATCCTTGGTAAATATTAATAATTGTAATGAAAGTAGAAATCATAAGAGCCATAAAGATAATAGAATTCGTATTAGCCCCAACCCATATAATAATTAATGGTCCTAAAGCAACTTTTGGTAAAGAGTTTAATATTGTTAAATAAGGATCTATAATTTTAGCAATCATTTTATTCCACCAAAGAATAGTAGCCATAATAAAGCCAATGATAGATGCTAAAGCAAAACTAATAAAAGTTTCATACACAGTTACAAAAACATGACTCCATAAATTATTTTGTTTTAATAATGATAAGAAGGTTGTAGCTACCTTACTTGGTGAGCTAGATAAAAAAGTATTGATATAACCTAAACGAGATGCCAATTCCCAAATACAAAGAAAAATAGTAATAATCAAAATTTGGCATAATACAACAATCCATTTATTTTTTTTTCTCTTTTTTAGAAATAATTGATGTTCTTTACTATAAGTGGACATCTAAATCCCTCCAAATCTTATCATAATATGTACTAAATTCTTTACATTTACGATTGTTGATAGGAGTAGACTTATTGGTAAGTTGAATATCATAAATTTTTTTAACACTAGCAGGTCTTTTGGTTAAAACCACAATTCTATCGGAAAGAGATATTGCTTCTGCTAAATCATGAGTTACTAGGATTGCTGTTTTTCCCTCATTCTTTATAATCTGATACACATCATCTGAAAGAGCTAATCTTGTTTGATAATCTAAAGCAGAAAATGGTTCATCTAAAAGAAGAATATCCGGATCAATTGCTAAAGTCCTAATTAAAGCTACCCTTTGTTTCATTCCACCAGATAAAGAGTCTGGGTATTTATAAATAAATTCTCCTAATCCATAAGTATTTAATAAACGAATAACTCTATCTTTTGTTTCTTTATTTAAAGTATGGTTAATCTCTAATCCAATTAAACAGTTTTCTAAAATAGTTTTCCAGGGAAAAAGAGCATCTTTTTGTAACATATATCCTATAGTAATATTATCTTTACTAAAAGAGATTGTACCATCTGATTTTTTTTCTAGATTAGATAGGATAGAAAGTAAACTGGTCTTTCCACAACCAGATGGACCTACAATAGAAATTAATTCTCTATCATAAACATCTAAAGTAATATCATCAATTGCACATACTTCTCCATCTATATCATGATAAATTTTTTTCAATTCCTTAATACTTAAAACTGGATTCATATTAGTCCCTAGAATAAATTAAATCTTCATATGGCACAGTTTCATCCAATTCATTAGCAGCTTGCATGATTTCTTGAAGATGGTAGAAAGACTCACTACTGAATTCAGTTGTAGTAGGCCATGCTTCAACACTACGATAACTTTTTATAACACCAGTTAAATCATTTAATGAAGTATCTGGGAAAAAATCTAAAATAGATAAAGCAACCTCTTCATCACTACTATCATGAACGAAATCAAGGCCCTTTTGTATAGCTCTTGTAAATTTTTCAATAATATCAGGATGTTTTTCTAAGTAACTAATTCTAGCACTATAAGAAGTGTAAGGTACAACTCCTCCTAATTCTCCAATAGAAGCAACTCTATACCCTAATCCTTGTTGTTCAATTTGTAAAGCATTAGGTTCACTTAGTGAAAGAATAAGAAAGCACTAACTTTTACAAAATATTACATGTCAATACTATAAAAAATTAAAAAAAATGTCATATTTTTGATATAATAATGTTAAGAAAGTCATAAAGAAGTAATGAGAATAACTATGAAAAATTAATAATTTTCTTTACAAATTACACTTTTTATGATAAAATATAGCCAATAAAAACAGAGGGGGAAGCGTATGAAAAAGAAAAAATTGATAAAGTTTGTAGGTATAAGTAGTTGCGTAATTTTATTAATGGCAAGTATTTTTACCTGTTCTACTATGAATAACAGTAAAAAATATTCAAAAATAGCACATTCAAGAACTTATCTAACATATAATACAGAAAAAATGATGTATTTATCAGATATTGACTATATGGAAGACCTATCTTATGTAGAAAGCGGTTATTATTTAAGATTGGATAAAAATAATGATAGTAAATTAATTTCCGTTAATATTGATGGTAAACCAAAGCCTTTTATTAAAGGTATATCAGCATGGGCAACTTCAAATTTAGTGTACGATTTAAGAAATCTTAATTACGATTATTTTACTGCTTATCTTGGAGTAGATGCAACTAGAACAGAAACTTATTATAATAATGGTGTAACTTTCACAATCTATACTTCAGAAGATGGAAAAGAGTGGAAACAAGCTTTAAAGACAGATACTTTAAAAGGTTGGGATAATGCAGTTTTTGTTAAAATTGATATTAAAGATGCTAACTATTTAAGACTATATGCCTATGAAAATGGTAATAGCTGGTATAGTCAATGGTATGATGATGCAGTATACGCTGATGCTAAATTAATTAAGGAAGATTATGAAGAAATTTCTAGAAATGATGATCGTATTCAACCAGTGGAATACTATGATAAGCTAATTCAAGAAGGAGACAGTAATAATAAGGATCCGAATAAAGATTACGAACATATTTTATTACAAAGAGAATTTGTAAATAATGTTGGTTATGATGTTTTACAAGCTTATTTATCTTATAGCGACGAATACTATGATACAATATCTTGGTTAATGAATAATAAAAAAATTCTAGAAGCATATTTACTTGGCGGAACCCCAGATGGTAGTTATGGAACATCTTTAAATATTTTAAGTCAGTTATATGAAACATATAAAACAGATTTAGAAAATCCAACTTATGGAGATTTATATTTAAAAATGATGATTAGTTTATCACTAACTCACTCTGCTAACGTAGGACTTTGGGTAACAGGAGCTCCCGAAGATCCTAATGATACAAATGGTTCTAATGCTATCAACCGTTATGCAATTTTTAAAAAATTACATAGTGATGGCTTATTAAGAAATGAAATATTTGAAAACATATCAATAGAAGAAATGCGATTTGTTATGAATAATATCATAGATGATGAAGAAATTATGTGGTTAAATAATTTTGCAACTATTAATAAAAGTACAGATCCATATAAATTCTTAACTTACCGTTCTGGATATGATTATTATAAAGATCAATATTATGATCCATCAAGAATAAATGAATGGAATAATACTATTAGAAAAGAATTAAGCCCTAATCCATATAATTTTTTACAGACATACAAAGATGCTAATGGAAAAATATATACCATTCAATATGGTATTAAGAATCGTCCAAAATTATGGATTGTATTTGAAGAGGGTGGAGTATGTGGTGCCATCTCTAAAACAGGATCAAATATTATTGGATCTTATGGTGTTCCATCAACAGTAGTATCACAACCTGGACATGCAGCATATATTTATATGAATCTTGATAAAAATGGTAACAAAATATGGACATTATATAATGATGTTTCCGGTTGGGGACAAACTGGAAAAACAGAAAAATTAAGTGTCAGAATGCCTAATGGTTGGGGAACTGGATCTTATGTAGGAGCCTTCCCAGGTAGTTATGTTCTTCTTTCTCAAGCAGCATTGAATAATTATCAAAAATATGTAGAATCAGAAAAAATGATAATGAAAGCTGGAGCATACCAAGGAAATTCTACTAAACTAAAAGAGATTTATGAAAATGCTCTTAGTATTCAGAATATTAACTTTGATGCTTGGTTAGGTTTAGTAAATACTTATCTAAATGATGAAACATCAACACAAGAAGATTTCCTTCAATTAGCAGAAAGAATTACAACAGTACTTAGATATTATCCACTTCCAATGCACGATTTAATGAGATTAATGGAATCTCGCCTAACAGGTAGTAATCATGCTATTTATTTAAATCTAATTAATACAGCCTTAACTGCAGCTTCAAAAGCTACTGATAATGATGTTTTACAAGCAAGACCAACTCAACAGGTTGCAAACTATTTATTACAAAATCATGATACTGTAATTGCAACATTCTCATTCGATGGTGAAAATGCAAATAAAATTATGCTTTCAGATCGTTATGAAGGTAATGGAGTTGTATGGGAATATAGCTTAGATGGTGGGGAAAAATGGACAAGAACAAATGAAATGACCGCCACCTTAAGTGAGGAAGATATTCAGTCAATAAATGAAGAAAATGATATCTTAATACGTATTGTAGGGGCTATGGAATCAATTTACGATATTGATATCACAAAAGCTAATGTGCCACCAGTTGTTTATAATAATGATTTAGAAAATAAAGTAATTGGTGCTAATGAAACAATGGAATGGCGTTTAGATAATGAAAAGAGTTGGACCTCATTTAAAGATAAAGAACCAGATTTATCTGGAAATAAAACAGTACACATTAGAATAGGATATACAGGAACAAAGATTGCTAGTGAAGAAATAATTTTAAAATATACAGCTGATAGTAATGATGAAATGCAGAAATATGTACCAATCTCAAGAATTAGTGTAGATAGTTATTCGTCTGATGAACCATCACACAGCAATGCTGTAGCTAATGCAATTGATGGTAATATTAATACCATTTGGCATACAAAATGGGATGGCTCTGATAAAGAAAAATATATTGTATTAAAAACAGATAGTCCAATATATTTATCAAAATTACAGTATATTCCAAGACAAGATGCTAATAATGGTAAAATAACAAAAGCTGAAGTACTAATTAGTATGGATGGAGAAAATTGGGAAACTGTAGCAACAGATGTTATTTGGGATATGTCTAAAAATACCAAAGAAATTATTTTTGAAGAGGTAAAAGAAGCTCAATATATAAAATTAGTAGGAAAAGAAACATCAGGTTCTTATGCATCAGCAGCAATGATTAATTTATTTGAAGATGCAACTAAGATAGTAACCCCTGAACCTACTCCAAGTGAAACACCTGCACCAACACCAAGCGAAACACCTGCGCCAAGCGAAACGCCTACACCAAGTGAAACACCTGCGCCAAGCGAAACGCCAACACCAAGTGAAACACCAGCGCCAAGCGAAACACCAACACCAAGTGAAACACCAACACCAAGTGCAACACCAACACCAAGTGTAAGGCCAGCAACAACCCCTAATTTACATTCAGCAACTGATTACTCTAAGCAAGAACAAAGTAAAATTGAATCTAATGAAGAAGAAATAAATAAAGAAGAGAGTAATAAAACTCAAGAATCTACGGATAATGAAAAAGAAACTACTAATACTAGTAATCAATCTCAAAAAACACAAAAGAAATCTTCTACTAATAAAATTTTTACTGAAAATAATGCTAAAATTGTAGTAGTTTCTATCCTAGTTCTTGTTGTTATCGTTATTGTAATTTTATAAAATAAAGATTATGAATGCTAAAAAAGTTGAATTTTCGAAAGAATTCAACTTTTTTTCATATTAATGATTTTTTATTTTCAATTTTCATTATTTCATATTAGAAATCATAATTTTAAATAGAAGGAGTCAGAATATGAAACACCAAATAATTGATAATGAAGAAATAAAAAAGAAAAATAAAGAAATATTATTAGAGGTAGCATCTTCTTTAAATAAAGAACTATTTGAAGAAAATAAAATTTCTTATAAGATATTTAAATATGCGGAAGAAAATATTTTAAAAGATTTAAATCAAGTCCATAAAAATATATAAATATAAGAAGGGGGAAATTTAAAATTGGATTTATATGATGTTCGGAAGAGTTTAAATATGGGAATTCCACTTACAAATATAAAACTTAGAGCAACTGATTATGCAAGGGTCTCAACAGATCATATAGAACAAAAAAAATCTCTTAAAAACCAAAAAGAACATTTTGAAAAGTACATAAAAGAAAATCCCAATTGGACTTATATAGAAGGTTATGTAGATGATGGAATAACTGGTACCAGTGATGTCAAAAGAGATAATTTTATGAAAATGATTGAAGATGCTAGAAATGGCAAATTTGATTTAATTATAACAAAAGAAATTTCTAGATTTTCAAGAAACACACTTGATAGCATTAAATACACAAGAGAACTTTTATCCTATGGAGTGGCTGTACTATTTGTTAATGATAATATAAATACGGCTATGCCTGATTCAGAATTAAGATTAACCATCATGGCATCAATGGCCCAAGATGAAATAAGGCGTTTATCAGAAAGAGTAAAATTTGGTATGAATCGCGCGATAGAGCGTGGCGAAATCCTTGGAAATGATATGCTGTATGGCTATAAAAAAGATAAAAATACAGGAATCCTTCATATAGTAGAAGAAGAAGCAGAAATAGTAAGAAAAATTTATGAATTATACGCAGTAGAAAAAAAATCACTTTCTCAAATTACTAAAATTTTAAATAATGAAAAAATAAAGACCCGAGAAGGAAAAAAATGGTATATTTCCACTATTTCTAGAATGATAGGAAATCCTAAATATAAGGGATATTATTGTGCTAAAAAGTCAGAAATTGTTGACTATATGACTAAGAAAATAAAATATTTTGATGAATATGACTGGATTATCTATGAAGATAAGAAAAAGATACCCCCAATTATTTTAGAAGATTTATGGGAAAGAGCTAACAAGCGTTTAATAGCAAGAAAAAAGGCATTTCGTGAAAGAAAAAAAGATAAAACGATTTATAAAAATAGATATTTATATAGTGCTAAAATTTATTGTAAAAATCACAATGAAGTTTTTCATCGGAGAAAATCTAGAAAAAATCAAAAAGACATTACTTGGGTATGTAAGGAATACTTAAGAAATGGGAAAAAATCTTGTGATTCGCCTAATATTAGAGAATCAGAACTAAATAAAATTTTTGAAGATTTAATGAAAGCTTTTCAAATTGATTCTAAAAAAATTATCAATATTCTTATGAATTATTACAAGCATTTAATAATAGAAAATGATAATAATGAAAAAATAAAAGAATTAGAAAAAGAAATCAATAGTATATATGCTAAAAAAGATAAAATCCTAGAACTTAGTTTTCAAGGTGGTTTATCAAATTCAGAATTTATGCTACATAATAATTCTTTGAATGAAAAATTAAAAAAAATTGAAAGTAATTTAAATTCATTATATGCAGAAAAGAATAAAACTAAAAATTTAAATGATAAAATAATAGAATTATCTAACATTATTAAATTAAAAGTTGGTTCAATAACTACAAGAGATAAAATAATTAATTTATTTTTGGATCATATATTAGTATCAAAAATAAATAATGATAAAAATCATATGAAACTAAATATATTTTTATCATATAAAGAAGATAATAAAAAGAAGCAAATTTTCCCAGTATTATGCCATGAATATGAATTTAAAAGAGGGTATGATACAACAGGAACAAAACGATATCAAGTTACATATTTAGTAAATTGTTATTTTTGTCTATAGATAGGAAATATTAATAATTATTAGTGAATTCATTTTGTTTCACTATCCTCAAATAAAGTAACAAAATCTCCTTGTCCAGAAATAAAAGCACCACTCATAGCAGCAAAAGCAACACTTGTATCAATATCTAAGTCGTTAACTGGATCAATGCCATTTTCACGAAGTGCCCATTCAAAAGTCATTTCAGGCATACCACCTTGTCTACCGCCAATTACACTTTTTCCTTTTAAGTCATCTAAAGTAAATTGGTCAATTTTGTTTCGAGATACTAAGAAAGTACCATCTTTTTGTGTAAGCTGAGCAAATGTCCTTAAATAATCAGATTCTCCCTGATTATATACATAGATACATGCTTCACTTCCTGAAAAGCCAATATCAACATCTCCAGATAAAACACTAGCAGTAACTTTATCAGCGCCTGATGCTAAAATTAGTTCAATATCAAGTCCTTCATCTTCAAAGAACCCTTGACTAATAGCAGCATATTGTGGTGCATAAAAAGCAGTGTGAGCTACTTCAGCAACACGTATTTTCACCAAATCTTTATCATTATCTTTAGCCTTATTTCCTTTATTTAAATCTAAAATAAATAAAAGAAAAATTCCAATAATAATAATAACACAAATAATTGAATAAATTATTTTTTTCATATATCCTCCTTTACTAATTTATTATATGAAAAAGAAAATGAAGTGTTATAAGCAATTTAAAAGTTCCTAAAAGAGAAAATTTCACCAAAAATTCACATTATTTCCATTTTCTTTTCAATATATAGAAATAGAATACAAAAAGAAAGGAGAAAAATATGTATGAACATATCTTTAAAAGAGTAGAAGAAAAATACTTATTAACAGAAAAAGAAAAAAATCTACTCTTTGAAAAAATTAATAAATATTTGAAGAAAGATCAATTCTTCAAAAGTACAATCTGTAATATATATTTTGATGATGTAAATCATGATTTAATTATTCATTCTTTAGATAAGCCCCTTTTTAAAGAAAAAATACGTCTTCGAAGTTATCAAATTCCTAATTTAACAGATAATGTTTTTTTAGAAATAAAAGAGAAATATAAAGGAGTTGTTGGGAAGAGAAGAGTAAAAATGACATTACAAGAATTTTATAATTACTATGAAAATCATGAGTATGATCAAAAGAATCAAATTATGAAAGAAATTAATTATTATTTTGAATACTATCATTTAAAACCGGCTATTTTTATCGCTTATGATAGAAAAAGTTATTGTGGTAGAAAAGATAATAATTTAAGAATTACCTTAGATGGTAATTTAAGAAGCAGAAATGAAGATTTAAATTTAGAATTAGGAGATGCTGGAAAAAAATATTTTAAAGAAGATAATTATTACATAATGGAGATAAAAACATTAGGAGCTTTTCCTTTATGGTTGACAAGATATCTATCAGAATTAAAAATTTATCCAACATCTTTCTCAAAATATGGAAAAATATATGAAAAAGAAAATGAAAAGGAGAGATTAAATTATGCTAAATAGTATTTTTTCTAATACCACATCTCAAGTAGAGATATTATCTATTTTACTATGTTCCTTGGTATCTATTTTATTAGGAATAATCATAGCTATAACTCATAAATATACATCCCAATATAATAAAAATTTTTTAATTACAATAGCTGTATTACCACTATTAATTCAAACAGTAATTATTATGGTCAATGGTAATTTAGGAACATCTGTTGCGATTCTAGGAGCTTTTGGATTGGTTAGATTTAGAAGCTTACCTGGTACATCAAAAGAAATACTATGCGTATTTTTTGCTATGACTATAGGCTTAATTACAGGAATGGGACATTTAATTTTTGCGATAATTATAACATTTTTAGGATGCATAGTCTTATTTTTGTTTGATAAAATTCCTTTATTTGAAAAAAATAAACAAGAAAAAATTTTAAAAATTACTATCCCAGAAGATTTAGATTATACTACTGTATTCGATGATATATTTACCACCTACACTAAAAAAGTAGAATTAGAACAAGTAAAAACAGTAAATATGGGGAGTATGTTTGACTTAAGCTATCGTATAACATTAAATAATAATATAAACGAAAAACAATTTATTGATGACTTAAGAGTGAGAAATGGAAATTTAAAAATTATTCTTACTCATCCATTAGAGGATAGTGATTTATGATGAAACAACATAAAAAAAAGCTTATTCTAATTTTAATAATAATGATAGTTATTTCAATAATAGGTGGATTTTTCATTTATCAGAATCTACAGGAAAGTAAAGTAGAGGAAATAAAAACAGTTTCCAATATTGATACCAATATTAATACAGATGATGGAGACTTAAAAGTCGATTGGTCTAATTTACCAGAAAAAGAAATAACTTCTCAACAAGATATTACGATTACTCAAGAAGGAAGTTATCATTTAACAGGTAAATTGGAAGGAACAGTTACGATAAAATCATCAGGAAATATAAAATTAATTTTAGATAATGTAGAAATAAATTCAACCAATGGCCCTGCCATTTATATAGAAGAAGCAGCCAATACTTTAATTTATCTAAAAGAAAATACTACCAATATTTTGAAAGATAGTACGAAGTATTCCTATAATGATGAGGATATCAATAGTGTAATTTATAGTAAAGATGATCTAATTTTTGATGGAACAGGAACCTTAATCGTAAATGGTAATTATCAAGATGGAATTGTTAGTAAGGATGATTTAAAAATAATAGATGGTACTTATCAAATTACCTCAGAGGATGATGGAATAAAAGGAAAAGATTCTGTCTATATTTTAGACGGCAATTTTGATATCACATCAGGTGGAGATGGAATAAAATCAACTAATGATACAGAGGAAGAAAAAGGATACATTTTAATCAAAAAAGGAAACTTTAAAATTATTTCAGAACTGGATGGAATTGATGCTAAAAACAAATTAGTAATAGAAGATGGAACTTTTGATATCAAAACTGGTGGTGGAAGTAGTAATAGTAGTCTTTCTAATAATTGGGGAATGTGGGGAACAAAATCTGTTCAAACTACATCGCTTTCCAGTGCTAAAGGTTTAAAAGCAGAAAACAATTTAGTGATTCAAAATGGAAACTTTACTCTAAATACTTCAGATGATAGTATTCATTCGAATAATGATATAGGAATAAAATCAGGAGTCTTTACCATTTCATCAGGAGATGATGGAATTCATGCAGATACAGAATTAATTATAGACGATGGTACTATTGATATTACCCAAAGTTATGAAGGAATCGAATCTTCTAAAATGACAATTAATAATGGCAAAATACATATAATTGCTAGCGATGATGGAATCAATGTTGCTGGTGGCAATGATTCTTCTAGTATGAATCGACCTGGTCAAAACAATTATTCTAATAATACTAATCATACTTTAACGATTAATAATGGAGATATCTATGTAAATTCTAAAGGAGATGGTATCGATATTAATGGTAGTGGTTCTATATATGGTGGATATATAATTGTAGATGGACCTACTGATAATGGAAATGGTGCCATAGATTATGATGGGAATTTTATAGTAGATGGAGGAACTTTGATTGCAGTTGGATCAAATGGCATGTTACAAGGTATCTCTTCTACTAAACAATATAATGCTACAATTGCTTTTTCAACGAACCATTTAGAAAACACCAAAGTAACTATTGTAGATTCTAATAATCAGGAAATTATTTCTTATACACCAACAAAATCATTTTCATCTATTATTCTTTCTAGTAATCTACTGAAAAAAGATGAAACCTATACTGTAAAAGTAGAAGAGGAAACTATAACCTTTACAACAGATTCTTTTTCTACTATAGTAGGCACGAGACAAAATATGAATCCAGGACAAAATAAAAATGATAGAAGACCAGTTAGATAGGGAGAAAATTTAACATTTTTGTGGATGACTAATATTTTTATGTATGAATATAAATGTAAAATACAGTGTCAATTACTAAAAAAATAAAGAAATCTGCTAGTAAAAGTAAATAAACTTATATATAATAAATCTAGATAGTAGCCAAAAAGAAAGGATGATATCGATGGAAGAAAAAGAAAATATAGTAATAGAAAATCCTGAAAAAGCAGAAAATGTTTTAGAAAATGATAAAGGATTTGCTATGATGTACAATATTACTATGGTTAGCGCTGTAGCTACAGTAGCTATGTTTGTACTTGGTACAGCATTGTATTTAACAGTAGTAGCCGGATAAATTTTAGGACTAGCAATAGTCCTTTTTTTTATAATATAGGAAATAGACGTTTTTTTAGATTACTATATGGAAAAACGATTATTCCAAAAGAAATAGATGAATGAAATAGATAGTACAATATAGGAATTTATACTATTTTTCTTTGTAAAAATTTGCCTAGTTTCTTTCCAATAGAAGCTTCCTATTGTATAATAAATATAAGGAGTAGATAACATGATAGATATTACTAAATTAAATGAAAAACAAAAAGAAGCAGTACTCTTAACGGAAGGACCTTTATTAGTTTTAGCTGGTGCAGGAAGTGGAAAAACTAGAGTTTTAACTACTCGTATAGCCTATTTGATTGAAGAAAAAAATATAAGCCCTTTTCATATTTTAGCAATTACTTTTACCAATAAAGCTGCTAAAGAAATGCAAGAAAGATTATTAAATCTAGTAGGAGAAATGGCAAGAAACATTCAGGTTTCGACTTTTCACTCTTTTGGTCTAAAAATATTAAGAGAAAATTATGAACTATTAGGATATGATAAAAACTTTGTAATTATGGATAGTGATGATTCCTTAACTGTTATTAAAAGAATACTGAAAGAATTGGATTTAGATCCTAAACAATATAATCCAACTGCCATTAAAAATAAAATAAGTGGATGTAAAAATGAACTAATGTCCCCTAAAAACTATGAAATGTATGCAACCACAGAATTTGAAAAAGTTGTATTAAAAGTATATGAAAAATATGAACAAAAACTAAAAACAAATAATTCTATTGACTTTGATGATCTATTAATTTTACCTATTAAGCTATTTAAAGAAAACGACAATATTCTTGAACATTATCAAGATCGTTTTCGTTATATTTTAATTGATGAATATCAAGATACAAACGAAGCACAATATATTTTAGCAAAGATGATGGGATCTAAATATCGTAATATTTGTGTAGTAGGAGATGAAAATCAATCCATTTATTCTTTTCGAGGAGCTAATTACCGTAATATTTTAAATTTTGAAAAAGATTATAAAGAGGCAAAAACAATCAAACTTGAACAAAATTATCGTTCTACGCAAAATATTCTAAATGCCGCTAATCAAGTAATTCAAAACAATCAAAATAGAAAAGATAAGAATCTATGGAGTAATAAAGGCGAAGGAGATAAAATTACTTATTATCGCAGCTATGACGAAAAAGATGAAGCTCATTATGTAGCTACCACAATCAAAGATTTAATAAATAGTGGAAAAAGTCCTGACGAAATAGCAGTATTATATAGAACTAATGCCCAATCACGTACGGTTGAAGAAGAGATGCTAAAAGAAAATATTCCCTATCGCGTTGTTGGAAGCTTCTATTTTTATGCAAGAAAAGAAATTAAAGATTTAATGTCTTACTTAAGATTAATTCATAACGAAAAAGATAATGTTTCCTTACAGAGAGTAATTAATGTACCAAAAAGAGGAATTGGCTTAAAAACAATATCCAATTTAGCAACCATAGCTGATATTGAAGGAAAAAGTATGTACGAAGTAATTACCTCAGGAAAAGAATTAGAATTTAAAAAAACAATTGAAGATTTGAAAAAGGTAGCAGAAAATATAACTTTAACAGAATTAGTAGATAAGATTTTAGATACAACAGGATATCGTCAAGAACTAGAAAGTGAAAAAACTCTAGAAGCGGATATTAGATTAGAAAACTTGGAAGAATTTAAATCAATTACGAAAGCATTTGAAGAAAAAAACGGTGTTATTTCATTAGAAGATTTCTTATTTGAAGTTAGTTTAGTAAGTGATCGAGAAGAGTATAAAGATAGTAAAGATAAAGTAAGCTTGATGACTGTTCATTCTGTAAAAGGATTAGAATTTAATGATGTTTTTGTAATTGGATTGGAAGAGGGAATTTTTCCTCATATGAATTCATTAATGGATAATCAAGAATTAGAAGAAGAAAGAAGACTTGCTTATGTTGCTATTACTCGTGCAAAAGAAAGATTATATTTTGTGAATGCAAGAAGAAGAATGTTATATGGAAAAGATCAAGTGAATCCACCTAGTAGATTTATTGGAGAAGTTGATAAGGAGTTAATAATATCCAACCAAAAAGAAGAAAAAATAGAAAGTAAGATCAATAAAGAAGAAAAATTTTATAGTGAAGATATTGATTGGAAAGTAGGAGATTACGCTTATCATGATGTTTTTGGAGCTGGTCGTGTAGTAGAAGTAACTAACACTTTAATTAGTATAGCTTTTAAAAGCCCCTATGGTATTAAAAAGCTAATGAAAAATCATAAAAGTATTAAGAAGGTGTAATTTATGAAAGACATAAATCAAATAAGAATTTATTTAATGCAAGGCTATAAATTAATCATAAGTGGGTATAAAAATAATATTTCATCAATCTTATTATTAAAAGAAAATAAATATAATATTTTAGATATGATAGAAATAGAAATGACAGAAATATTGAATTTTGAAAATTTAAAAAAATATCTACAAACGAATCATTATGTATTTTGTGAGATAGCTTATAGTAAGCGAAACTATAAAATCATAAGTAGTATCAAAAAAGAAATATATAGTGGACCTTATGGTGAAGAAAAAACGGATAGAAAAATAAATAATTTAGTTGCATTTCATTCGGATTTATTAATATCAATAAAAAGACTAGATAATAAAATTTTAAAATTGCAGCAAGAGGAGCAACCAATTCACAAATTAATAATGGTAAAATAAAAGGAGTCTAATTATGAATAATATTGAAAAGATTAGCAATCATTTGAAAGATGGATCTTTAATCATCATTAAAAAGATAAAAAATCAATATCAAGGATATATCCTAAAGCATGATGGTAACATATTTCAGGATGTAATAGCTATTAATTTAGAAAAATTAATATGCGAGTTTCCAAATATACAAAAAGCATTAGATAGTGGTTTAACATACCATGCTGTTTATGATTTTGAAAATAGAAAATATAAAAGCAGTATCATCAAACGACAAGACGAGAAAACACAATCTAAAATGATAACAAACGAAGAAAGACTAGATGGATTGCAGGCATTATGTTATGATTATTTAGACAGCTTGATAGAAATAGATATCAAAACTCAAAAATATCAAAAAAAAGGGAAAGAGCTACAAAAGAAAAAAATTTCATAATATAAATATATAAGAAGATAAAGGAGAAATGGTATGGAAAAAGAAAATTTAACACTTTTGATTTTAGCTGCAGGAATGGGGAGTCGTTTTGGTGGTTTAAAGCAAATTGAACCAATTGGACCTAATGGAGAATTTATTATTGATTACTCTATTTATGATGCCATAAAAGCAGGATTTAATAAAGTTGTATTTATTATTAAAGAAGAAAATTATGATATTTTTAAAGAAACAATTGGTAGTAGAATAGAAAATAAGATTAAAGTAGAATATGCCTTCCAAAAATTAGAAGACTTGCCAATTGGCTTTGAAAAACCACAAGATAGAGTAAAACCTTGGGGAACTGCTCATGCTATTCTTTCCGCCAGAAATAATATTCATGAAAATTTTGCGATTATTAATTCAGATGATTTTTATGGAAGAGACTCCTATCATGTAATAAGTAAATTTTTAACAGAAAAGCAAAATAATGAATATGGATTAGTAGGCTATCAAGTAAAAAATACATTGACAGAAAATGGTTCTGTAAAAAGAGGAATATGTGAATTAGAAAATGGTTATTTAAAAAAAATAATAGAAAGTAGCATAATAAAGGAAAATAATAAGATTATAGCTTCTCCATTAGATGGCAACCCATCTTTTGAAATTACTGATGATACATGTGTATCTATGAACATGCTAGGATTTAGTCCTGATATATTTCACTATATTGAAAAAAATTTCTCTATCTTTTTAGAAAAAAATAAAGAAGATATTTTAACATGTGAGTATTTAATTCCGGATATTTTAACTCAAGCAATAGAAGAAAATTATGCGAAGACAAAAGTATTACCTACTATTTCTAAATGGGAGGGTGTTACCTATAAAGAAGATAAGGAAGCAGTAGTAAAAGCAATACAGAAATTAATAGATGAAGGAGTTTATCCACAAAATTTGTGGAAATAAAATAATGAAAAAAAGATTTTTATGGATAGCTATCTTTTTTACAGTAGGTGCTGTTATTATTTATCTAATAACGATTCCTAAAGAAGAAAAATGGATCTATGACTTATTACCCAATGAGTACGTTATTGAAAAAAAATCAAATATCAAAGTGGTATTAAAGGATAAACAGATAGGAATCGAAGATTATATTGCCGAATTTTGCTATGGGAAACAATATATTGCTTTGAAATGCCTAGATGCGAACAGCGATAATATTAATGTAAAATTTTATATTATTGATACCAAAAATGATGAGCTTTATGGTCCATATTTAGATCAAGAAACGTATGAAAAAGTAAAAGAAAAAATTGTGGATGAAGAATTAAGTAATTGGATAGAAACTATTACGAAACCAGAAGGCGCTAAAGAACAATGAGGAAAGTGAGAATATGACTAGAAATAATGGATTTATTGACCTAAATAAAATACTAAGAAAAATAAATATTAATACAACTAATTTAAATTCTATTTTAGCAAGCCCTAAAATCACTCTCATTCATCAACCACCTCTAAACCTTGTTTTCTCTTTTGAATACGAACAAGAAACCTATTTTTTTAAACATAGTAGCGAAACTCCTTATAATGAATTAGTATCTTTTTACTTATTACAAGATTTTGGACTAAATTCATTAGAATATGATTTAGCAGAGCTCAAATTTAGAAAAGGAGTTTTATCTAAAAATTTTAAAAAGGAAGATACTAATTACATTTACTTAGAAGATATTTTAATGGATTATTGGAAAATAGACATAATTGATGTAGAAGATTATAATAATCTAGAAGATATTTGGGATGCTTTGGAAAATAGATATCAGAATTATGAAAATAAAAGAGAAATTATTGAAAAATTAATGAAAAAAATAGTAGATATTTTTCTATTTGATATCATTTGTGGTAATCAGGACAGACATTCTGGCAACTTAGTGATTGCTGAGAATCAGGATGATGTTGATATTCAGTTATTTGACAATGAACGAATTTTAAGTCAAAATGAAATTGTATCTCTAACCATGAATGATAACAGTAGGCAAAATTTATGGATAGCTTTAAAAAAATTTTTAAAAATTAGTAGTGATGACTTTAAAAAAATAATAACAGAAAAGCTTTGGATTATTAGTGATGAAAATCTTGATTGGGTATTCCAAAGAATAGAAAATACGACAGGATACCCAATACCAGAAAATGAAGAAAACTACTATTTAGAAGAATTTAGAAATCGCAGAAAAAAAATAATCACATTTTTAGAAAAGCAGGAACAAAGGAAAAAAAAGTAACATAGTAAGTGATACTTATGATAAACAGTTGGATAGGTGAAAGGTTGAAAAAAAATAATTAAATTTTGACACGCGAAAAAGTGTCTTGTCAATGAAGACATTAAAATAACT
>CANRKU010000015.1 GCA_947631295.1 uncultured Bacilli bacterium | reverse complement strand
AGAAGCACATAAATGGGATTTAGAAGATATGAGGCTAACAGGATATGAAGAAGGAGAGAAAAAAGGAATAGAAAAAGGGATAGAGCAAGGAATTGAACAAAATAAAATAGAAATAGCCAAATTAATGTTAAAAGAGAAAGAATCACTTGAAAAAATTGCCAAATACACAAATTTAACCATTGAAGAAATTAGTCATCTATCTATATAAATGATATTATAAGAATGTACATATAAAAGATACATTCTTTTTACAATCATCTTGACATCATGTTGCAACAAACTTATTATGAAGATAAATAAAATAGATATCTAAGAATAATAATTAGAACTTTCAAAATATTGTTTATGCCCTTAATTTAAAAGGAATTATGTAAACAGTATTTTTTAATTTTAAATTAATTTCTTTTTAGTTTTTAAGTATTAGGTTTAGGAACCAAAGAAGATCCTTGGGTAGTACGATAATTTATGAAAACATTATAAAGTAGAAATTATTTCTACTTTTTTCGATTCTTTTTTTTTGTTTTTTCTTTTATATTTATTTTGGTGATATTATGAAGGTAAAATTATTTGATTTTGAAGATGAAAAAGATTTAGAAAATGCAATAAATGACTTTTTAGATGATGATATGGAGGTTATTGATATTAAATATCAAGTATCAGCTAGTGTTTTTAGTGAGGAACAGATTTATTGTTTCTCAGCCATGGTTGTTTATTATAAAAAATAGTTTGTTCGATTGTTTCAAAATCATTCCTGTTTTATAATGGTATTAGGGTGGTACTATGAGGGAAAGATTGATATTTCATATTGATGTAAATAATGCTTTTTTATCATGGACTGCAGTAGATTTGTTAAAAAAAGGTTATCCTATTGATATACGTACTATTCCTTCTGTAATTGGTGGTGATGAAGAAAAAAGAAGAGGAATTGTAACTGCTAAGAGTCCCGTCGCTAAAAAAATGGGTGTTGTAACTGCTGAACCACTATATATGGCTAGAAGAAAATGCCCTGATTTAAAAGTCTTTAAAGGGGATTATGATTTATATCATATAGAATCAAATAAACTTTATCAGTATTTTTGTTTATTTACTGATAAAATAGAGCGGTTTTCAATTGATGAATGTTTTTTAGACATGACAGGAACAGAATTGTTATATCCAGATCCTATTCAATTAGCTTATAAAATGCAACGAGAAATTTATGAGAAATTTGGATATACTGTTAATATTGGAATTGCTAATAATAAATTATGTGCAAAAATGGCTAGTGATTTTGAAAAACCCAATAAAGTTCATACTTTATTTTCTTATGAAATAGAAAAAAAGATGTGGCCTTTACCAGTTACAGATTTATTGATGGTTGGAAAATCTTCAAGTAAAATTCTGATGGAATTAGGTATTAAGACAATTGGTGATTTAGCACATACAGATATTAAATTTTTAAGAAGAAAATTTAAAAGTCAAGGCGATATGATGCATGAATATGCGAATGGTATTGATTTTAGTAAAGTAGAATCTAAAAATAGTAAAAGTAAAAGCATCAGTACTACCGAAACTTTACCAAAGGATATCGATTCTACCTATTATCTTAAACAAATATTAATGAAACAGTCTGATAAAGTTGGAAGACAAGCGAGAAGCGAAAAACTTTATGCTAAAACAATTGCACTAATTTTTAAAACAGGAGATTTTATTTGCTATTCTCATCAAATAAAAATAATCAATCCTACTAATGTTACTTCTGAAATTTATCAATATGCATTAGAAATTTTAGATAAAGGTTGGCGAGGAGAACCTCTTCGATTAATTGGTATTCGTTTATCTGATTTTACGAAAGATAATACTAAGCAAATATCTTTATTTGATAAAGAAAAAGATTATCAGAATGATAAGATACAAGAAGTTATGGATAACATTTCTAAAAAATATGGAGATGGTATTATTATTCCTGCATCTTTAAAACAAAATAATCATGAAAAAAGGTGAAAATATGAAATATGATGAGCACTTTATTAATCAACTTTTAGAAGATGAAATTAAATTTAGTGATTCTTTGAGTCATTTATATCATTATCCTGATAATATTACACATCTTTTATATATTATTATTCCATCTTTTATATTAAAATATGGAATGAACTATCGAAATTTAATAGAAAAATGTTTTTCTAGTGTTTCTATTATAATTGATGATAAACAAGATAAAATATATCAAGCGTATTATTTTAGTCAGCCCACTTTAAAAAATGGTGAATATCAGGTTTTAAAGGGTATTGTTTTAAATAATTATCAGAATATTGGACTTATGCAACTTTTAGATAACTTAATTCATGAATTTAATCATGCCATTAATTCTTTTCAAAATGAAATCTTAGTTGATGATAATATTAAACTTAGAACAGGACTTGTATATCACTATTTTGACAAAAAAACATTAAAACTTTTAAATAAAAGTGAAAATGTTATGATTGAAGAGATTGTTAATACAAAACAAACGGAAGAAATTATTAATATTATTCGTACTTTATCGGATTATCATATTGAAAATACTACTATTACTAATACTTTATATTCTATTTATCATTCGATAGATTCTAATTATCGTTCTAATAGTTATTTTTTAGAATCCTTAGTCTGCCAAAAATTATTACAAAACAAAACCTTTTTTTCTACTATTGAGATTTTGCGTTTTGAGGGACAGTTAGAAGATATTTATCATTTCTTTGATTCTATTGTTGGTAAAGAAGGTTCCTTGCTTTTATTATCTAAATATTTAACTCAATCTTTAGAATTACAGAAGCAACTTTCCCATACTAAATGGTTTAAACAATCTAAAATAAATAAAATTAAAGAAATGAATCAAAAAGCATTAGATATCGTTCTAAAATTTGATAAACATACCATTTATAAATAAAAGAACTCTATTTTTTTAAAATAGGGTTCTTTTGGTCCATATTTTGATATTTGATATAAGATAGTAGTTCAATTGGTATTTGGTAGAATGGTAATATTTCATTTGTTATGAATTGAATGTTTCCAAATTTATCTTCTTTAATGCAATAAGCTCCATCAATATTTTTATCACATTTCCATTGCATTGGTGATTTATGATTCATATTTGAATCTACGTATAAAATACAATGTACATATTGTTCAAAAAATGATTGTTTTTCTTCTTCAGTAGAAATATAATCACTCATTGTTTTAAGTATTTCTGGTAAGTAATCCCAATTTTCAATTTCTAGTTTTTCAATATTTATTTGCCAATCATATAATTTTAAAATAGAATAATTAATTAAAAATCTTTCTAAAATTTCCGTATTTTTTTCTTTATCATTTTCATAATAATGGTTTTCTATTAGATATTTACAACATTTCTTGGTAATATCTATAGATTCATTGGTATAATTTATGGTTGGATTTATTTCTTTCATATTTAAATTCCTTTCCATTTCGTTGCCTCTTATTATATCATATTTATGCTTATTGTAAATAAGAAAAATTAAGATATTTCTTTCTCTTTTCTGTTAAAAATTATGATTTTGTGGTATATTAATTATAGTGCAGGATGGAGGATAGGTAGTATGAAAAAAAATTCCTTTATGCAAGGAGCTTTTATAGCTACTTTGGGAATTGTACTTAGTAAGATTTTAGGAATCGTTTATGTTATCCCTTTCTATGCTATTATTGGTGAACAAGGTGGAGCATTGTATGGATATGCATATTCTATCTATTCTATATTTTTAAGTATTTCTCAAGCGGGGATTCCACTTGCAATTAGTAAGATTGTTAGTGAATATAATGTTTTAGGTTATTATAATGTTAAAAGAAGGACCTTTCAATTAGGAAAAAAAGTACTTTCGATACTAGGAATTATTTGCTTTTTAATTATGTTTATTTTTGCTAAAGGAGTAGCAATTCTTATTATTGGAAATGTAACAGGTGGAAATACTATAGAAGATGTTACTTTTGTAGTAAGAGTGATTTCTTTTGCTATTTTAGTAGTACCACTTCTTAGTATCTATAGAGGATACTTGCAAGGACATAAGTTTATTTCCCCAACTTCTATTAGTCAAGTTTTAGAACAAATTATACGAGTTATTGTCATTGTTTTAGGTAGTTATTTAACACTAAAAGTTTTTCATCTTTCTCTAACTACTACAGTAGGAGTTGCTGTTTTTTCAGCTACTGTTGGAGCACTGGTTTCTTATTTTTACTTAGTATATATGACTAAGAAAAATAGAAAAGCTTTAGAAAAAGAAACAATGAAAGTAGTAGAACCACAGATAACTAATAAAGAGATTATAGAGAAAATATTGATATATGCATTTCCATTTATTATGATTGATGTTTTTAAATCTTTAATTAATTCTATTGATGTTTTTATGTTAGTAAAAGTGTTAGTAAATGGAATTGGTTATACGGCAGAACAAGCAGAAGCGGTTATGAGTGTAGTATCTACTTGGGGACATAAAATTAATATGATTATTGCATCTATTGCTACTGGTCTTATGGTTAGTTTGATTCCTAATTTAACAGCTAGTTTTGTTAAAAAAGATATGGATGATGTCAGTAAAAAAATCAATCAAACATTACAATGGTTATTATTCTTTACCATTCCTATGACTTTTGGGTTATCCGTTTTAGCTAAACCTGTTTGGACTATTTTCTATGGTGTTAGTACTTTCGGTCCTAGTGTATATCAGTATTATGTTTTTGTAGCTTTGGCTACTACACTATTTACCGCTAGTGTTACCATTCTTCAACTTTTAAAAGAATATAAAAGAGTATTTATTTGTATGTTAACAGGTCTTCTTACCAATGCTATTTTAAATATTCCGTTATTATATGCATTTGATCATGTAGGACTTCCTGCTTATTATGGATCTACTACGGCAACTATTTTAGGATATGGAGTTTGTAGCTATTTAGCTTTACATTATATTGGTAAAAAATATAAAATTAGTTATGAAGATACAATAAAAAGAGTTTTAAATATTTTTCTTACAACTATAGCTATGGTGATTATTTTACTAGGAATTAGGTATTTAATACCATTTACATCTACTAATAGATTTATTAATATTTTATATGTTTTATTATTTAGTGCAATTGGCGTTAGTATTTATTTTGCTATTATGTTTAAGAGTAAGCTCATTTTTGACATATTTGGAAAGAAAAATGTAGAAAATATAATGAAAAAGATTAGAAAAAGGTGATTTCATGAAATTTGGTACTTTAACAGAATTAGAATATAGAAAATTCTTAGAGGGAAATTCACAGGCTTCTTTTATGCAAACAGTGGAATTAGCAAATTTAAAAAAAGAATTGGGTAGTAATGTTCATTATGTTGGGATTAAAAAAGGAAATAAAGTAGTAGCAGGTTCGATGATTTTAGAAGATTCTACTATTTTCAGTCAAAAAATGTTTTATGCTCCACGTGGATTAATTGTTGATTATCATGATCAAGAATTATTAGCTTTTTTTACTAAAGAGTTAAAAAAATATATTAAAAAGCAGGGTGGTTTTATTTTTACAATGGATCCTAATGTTATTTATAGAGTTAGAACATCGGAAGGTCAAATTGATCCTAATTATGAAGCAAATCAGACAGCAATTGATAATTTATTGGCTTTAGGATACCATCATCATGGTTTTAATCTTTATTTGGATTCTAGACAAGCTAGATGGTGTTATTTATTTACTTTAGATGAAGATTATGAGTCAAAAAAAGTAAAATTTTCAAAAAGTACGCGTAAGAATATTGACTTTTGTCGAAAAAGGGGTTTAATGGTAAGAGAAGGTACTATTGACGATTTAGAGGTGATGTCTGAGATATTTGAACTAACTTCTAAACGTAGAGACTTTTTTTCACGAAGCTTAGAATATTATCAAAAGATGTATAAACATATGAAAAATTTGATGACAATTTATATTGCTTATCTAGATCCTAATATTTATTATCAGCATACTTTAGAATTGTTGGAAGAAGCAAAAAAGAATTATCAAATTGTTTTAAATAAAATGGAAAAAGATATGGTTGGTAGTCGCTTACTATCCCAAAAAGAAAATGCTCTTAAGCAGATTGAAAAGTATGAAAATGAATTACAAAAAGCAGAGCAATTTAAGAAAGAAAACCCAAATGGAAAGGATATTGGTTGTTTATTATCTTTAAGATCTGGTAATGAATATTTAACATTATCAAGCGGTGTTTTAGAGGAATATAAACAGTTTACTCCTAAGTATTTAATGTACGAGCATCATATTAAAGAAGCTTATAAAGAAGGTTTTAAATACTGTAATTTTTATGGAATTACTGGTGATTTTGATCCAAATGGTAGATATTATGGTATTTATGAATTTAAAAAAGGTTTTAATGGAAATGTTATTGAATATATTGGAGAATTTGATTTAAAGATTACTAATTTTTATTGGATATATAAATTTTTAAAACATCTCAAAAGATTGATTAGGAGGTAGTTATGAAAGATAATTATGTATTTGAATATTTAAATGAAAATGATTTTAGAGCAAAAGAAAGATCTGTTCGTAAATATAATATGCTTGCTTATAAAAAAATGATGTTTGAATATTATCCAAAGCTTAAAAAAGGTGAATTTTTAGGAAATCTGATTAGTGAAAATAAGGATGGTAGTACTATGTATGAACTTCCTTTACCAACTGATGAGATGTTTAGTAAAGTTCACGGAATTATTACGCTTCATTATACTATTTATCCTGAAAAAAAGGTAATTTTACTTACCAATATTACTCCTGAAGGTATTTTAGATGAAGGCCATCGTTCTGAACTTACTGCTTATAAGGGAGTCATGGTATCTAAGACTAATCGAGATAAGGATATGTTTAAAATTAATTTATTAAATATGATGAATAAAGGTTTTGGTAGTCAATTTGCTTTAGTCAGTTTTGCTGCTTCTATGATAATATTAATGATAGGAGTTATAGGATTTTTCATACTTAAATAGATGCAAAGTCAAAAAATTTCACTTAAAACTTTTGTTTTAGAAAATCTTGATGTTTCTAATAGAGAACATCTTTTATTCTTATCTAAGATGAATAATGATGAGTTAATTAATTCTTATATGTATCATTTTGAATATATTTTTGGTCCTATTGATCAGATAACAAATAATTATTCTTTACATAAAGGAATTTATTTAGTTCGTTTTTTAAATAATTTGATTGGTTATTTAGACATAGAAAGTTTTGATACTAATTACAAAGATACTTATATTAATTTATCTTTTTTAGCAGAATATCGTCATTGTGGATATGGAACTATTTTATTGAAAGAGTTACTTTCTTTTTTAAAAGAAATTGGTTTTGAAGAAATAAAAGCATGCGTAAAGCCTGATAATAAAGCTAGTATTCATTTATTAGCTAAAAGTGGATTTACAAATACTGAAGGTTGTGATTGGGTAAAAAGTTTAAAAAAATAGCACTTATGTGCTATTTTTTGATATGATATTTCATATTTTTAATAGTTTTATAACTTTTAAATGCTATTTGATATAAGATATACATTGGTTTATCTATAATTAAATCAAATTCACCAATTAATTCAACTACTTGGGCTCCAAAGCCACGTTTAAAGTCAAATAATCCATAGTTTTTAGATTCTTTTCTAAAATCTCCATCAATGCCATAGAAATTAAAAGTTTGATAATTATTTTCTTTGGCGTAATTAATCATTTCCCATTGTAATAAGTACTGTGAATTATATTTCATAAATTCTTTATAAGAGGCGCCTAATAAATATACTAATTGCCTTCCATATAACATGTACAGACCACCAGCTATTACCTTTGTATCTCCATATTTTACTTTATATTCCTTTAAATCATTTATTCTTTTTTCAAATGATTTTGTTTCATTTTCTAGTTCTTTTAATTGATTTTGTTTTTTAGGATTATCTTTCATTTTCTGTATCTTTTCTAATAATTCATGGTGCTCTTTTTCTGTTTTTTCTAATAATTCTTTAAAATTAATTTCTACTAATAATATTTTTACTAGATTTTCTTTTTGTAATACATCATAAATATTTTGATAGTAAGATAATGGTCTATCAATAAATTCTCTTCTATCTGCAGTATGTTTCATTAAAGCTTTAAATTCTTTTAAATCTTCTCTTCCACATTCAATAATTCGTAGAGAATTTTTTTCACTATTGCGAATAGACCATCTAGTAGTTGTTCTCATATTTTTAAAAATTTCATCTACGGTTTTGTTTTCTAAGTCTAATACTGATAGCCAGCGTGGTTCTAGGTCTTTTTTTTCATCCATTGTCGTATAAAAACCTTGATGAATAAAACCTAGTTTTTTTAATTGGTCTACTAATGCAGTATTTTTTGTGCCTTCTATTACATTGCCATCAATATCATGTTCTTGATATTTTACATAGGGATTTATTTTTAAGAAAAGTGCTTTTTTTTCTTTTAAATAAATTGTTATTTTATCTACAAAATCAGTTAATAAAGAAAAATCATTATAATCTAATAAAAATCCACGAGGAGCATATACCATCTTTTTATGAATACCTTTGATATCTTTCATTAATAAAATTGTTGCTGCTATAATTTTATTATTTTTTTTCATACCAAGAATAGTACCTTCCCAATTATTATTTTTCTTTATCTCAATCCAATAGGGACTTTGAAAAAATAAAGAATTTGGAAAATTCTTTGAAAATTCTATAAATTCTTGCTCTTCTAGTTCGATTAAATTCATTTTTGACCTCTTTTCTTTTTGGCTATATTCTTTATTAAATTTCGATATATTGGTACTAATTTTGTGAAGATAAAGTACATTGGTTTATTAGTGATATAATCAAATTCACCAGTAAATTCTACATAATCTCCTCCAAATTTCTTTTTAAATTCATGAAGGCCGATTAGAGGGTTTTCTTGTCTTAAATCACCAATTGTTCCAAATTGATCATAAATTTTTATTTTTTTGTCATGATAATATTTAATATGTTCTTTATACGTTTCATAATTTGTATAAGTATCTGTTAGAATATTATGATTACCTGCATATAGAACCCAGGCTTTATTTGCATATTCAATGATAAAATGAGCACTTAATACGATATGGTTACCATAGTTTTTTTGAATTTCTTGATATCTAGTTATATCTAGTTTTATTTTATCTAATCTTTTTTCTAATTCGTGTTTTTTAGTATTTTGACTTTTACTTAAATTTTCTTTTGGGAGTTGGGTTATTTCTTTTTCTAACTCATTTTGTATAACTGTTTGTTTTTGAATTATTTTTTCTAAATCTACACTTCCTAAAAATATATTGCAGGAATGATCTTGATTCCATATTTCATATAATGATTTATAATATTGTTCATTATGTGTAATAAAATCTTTTCTATTTTCTGTTAAAATCATTAAATGGTAGAAAGTTGAAATGTCCTTTTCTGTACCTATTTTTACTTCAACTTCAAAGTCTTCAGCTTTTTTAATACGTTGTTTTGTTGTTTTGGAAAAATTCTTTTCTATTTCTTCCCAAGGTTTGTCCATATTAATTCTAAAAGTATATCGTGGTTGCATGGTTTCAAAGTTTTTTGTAAATCCTAAGTGCTTATATCCTAATTGTTTTAATATTTTTATTATTTGATTATTATTTTCAATTAATTTATTTCCAAAAGTGTCTTCACTATTTAAAATAATATCAGGATCTATTTTAAAGAAAATAGCTTTTTTTGATTTCGCAAATTTTTTTAAGCTCTCCGTAAATTCTTTTAATATATTTTTATTTTCATAGTCTAATATAAAACCACGTGGTATATAAAAGTAGCAGTATTTAAATGGTAGCTTTTTTTCTAATAGTAGCGCAGTGGCATGTAAATTTCCTTTATTATCTTCTAGACCTACATAATGTGGTATTACATTTTTTTCTTTTTTGGCAAATTCTCCCCAAGCATAGGATTGTAGAAAATGACTCTTTTCTTGTTTTTGTAAGAAAGATTCATATTTTTCCTTTGCTATATTATTTACGAACTTCATATTATCAACCTCTTTTTTATTATACCATTTTTTACCTATTATAAAAGAAATATTTGATTATAGAGAAAATTTATGATATAGTATGGATTATCTAAGAGGCGATATTAGTGAATAAGGAAGAATTGAATTTTATTAATAAATTAAATCAGAAAGAATTAACTGTCTTTTATCAAATGTTAAATAAAGATCAAAAAGAAATTTTAAGTTATGTTCAAAATAGAGTAGAAAAAAGTCAGGAACAAAAAGATTTTTATTCTTTAATCCAAGATATTCCTATTTCTTATTTACCAGTAATTGGTATTAATTTACCTTATTTGGTTCGTTATGATGATCAGTTGTTTTTTAATACTATTTATGATTATTATTCCATGTCATTAGCTGAAAAATTATCAATTGGTCAACTTGGCCAGTCTAAAATGATGATTTTAGATGATGCTGTTAAATTAGTTTTAAAATATTTAGAGGAGAGAATACAACTTTTAAAAGAAAATGGCGATATTATTGTTTCTGGTAGAGAACTATTAGATCAGGAACTTATTGAAAAAAAGAATCTGATATTAGAACAAGCATCTGATATTTATTATTACTTTGCAGAAAATGGTAGTGAATATATATTCGCTGGATCTAAAAAAGGTAAATACATTGAAAGTTTAGTTTGTAAAGATTATTATAAAATTAGAAAAAATTTAGTAGAGATTTTAGCAAGATATTCTCATCGAGAAGATTTGACTTCCCATAATATAAAGAGTTTTCAAAAATTTATTAGAAATTAATAAAAAAATACCTATGTGGTATTTTTTTTACATCATATTATAACTATTAGGTTGATAGGTGGCTGTATAATTATCATGGTATGGATTCTTTATATTTTCTAATTTTTCTATTTTATTTCTTAAGCGATTTACTTCTTTTTCTAGATTGTAAACTCTATTTTCTAGATTTCTGATATCTTGATTGTAGTTCATATCTGGAAAAGGAAATCCATTCGTCAAACCAAAAGGTTGCATATTATTATTCATGATATCTCTCCTTTATTTATTTTATTATATGTTATATAATGGAATTGGTGATATCATGCGGCTTAGAAATGTTAAAAACAAACAGGAGATTATGGATCAATCTCCTTATTTGATTCTTAATCCTAAAGATTATATTGGAAAATGGAAAGATGTATTTCAAAATGATCATCCAATCCATGTTGAAATTGGAACAGGAAAAGGTAATTTCATTATTGGAAAAGCTCTTCAAAATCCGGATATTAATTTTATTGGAATAGAAAAATATGATAGTGTTATTGCTAGATGCTTAGAAAAAATACCCGAAAATATTTCGAATTTAAAAATGATTCGTATGAATGCTTTGGAAATTTCTCAAGTTTTTCATCATGAGATTGATATTATTTATTTAAATTTTTCAGATCCTTGGCCTAAGAAAAGATGGTATAAAAGAAGACTGACTAGTCCTGTTTTTTTAGAACAATATGATTTTTTATTTAGAACTAAACCGTGTATTATTCAAAAAACGGATAATACCTCTTTGTTTGAGTATTCCATTTGTTCTCTAAGCCAATATGGTTATACTATTCAAGATATTTCTTTTGACTTACATCATTCTTCTATTCGTAATAATATTATGACTGAATATGAAGAAAAGTTTTCTAAAAAAGGTAATCCTATTTATTATTTGGTTGCTGTTTGTGATAAAAAGAAAGAAAAAATATAAAAAATATTTTTTCTTTCTATAAATATTTGATATAATACTATATAGAGTAGGTGAATTATGAAGAAACTATTATGTTTAATTGCCATGATTTTACTCTTAAGTGGATGTTCTATTGTAGATATTAATGAACAATCCATAGATGAAATTGTTAGTTCGATTCTTTCTGATAAAACGAACTTGAAATCTGTTTCTTTAGAAGGGTATTCTTATTTTTTACCACAGGGAGTTAATTTAACACAAAACGAAAGAGAAAATTCGGTGTTATATTATAACCATAAAAAAATGTATCTTTATGTGGATCTTATTTCCTATTATCATCAAGTGGATAGTAATTATGAAAAAAATAATAATAGTTATTATTCTTTACCTATTGTTTTAAATGGAAATAAAGGTTATTTAGAGATTACAAAGGTTGCTAATGACTATTTTATTGAATTTATGTATCATTACAGTAAAATGGAAGCATATGTTAGTGAACAAGATTTAAAGAAAACAATTACTATTATGTCTTATATTTTAAGTAGTATCAGATATAATGACTCTGTCATTGAATCATTAGTTGGTAATAATTTATTAAATTATTCAGAAGAGCAATTTAATATTTTTAATCCAAATGGTAATCAAAGTGATTATTTAGATTATGTGGAAAAATATGATGATGGTCGTTCTAGTAGTAAAAACGAAGATATATTAGAGTTAGAGGAAGGTATCGAGTAAGGAAGGGTGCATATGAAACTTTTGGAAAAATTAAAAAATACTTTTTTTGAAGAAGAGTATATAGAAGTTGATGAGTCGGAAGTACAAAAACAAGAAGTTGCGAAAAAAGTGGAACCTAGAGTAAAAAAAGAAGAAATTACTATTGCTCCTGTTATAGAAAAAGAAGAGGTTGATTCTTTTCAGATTCCAGAAGAGAATATAGAAGAGAAAAAAATAGAAAATTATTCTGATAGTGAGCTTTCTAAAAAAGAAAATAAGCTTCCTTATTTTGAAGAGGAGGATTTTATAGAAGTTGATTTAAATTCCACCAAAAATGAGAATCCTAAAAAGCTGTATGGAGAAAGTGCTGATAAATTATATAGTTCTATTCATCGTGATGATACAAAGCCTAATAAACCATATAGTGCTCCGTTAAAAGAGGCTTTTAAGCCAACACCAATTATTTCTCCAATCTATGGTATATTAGATAAAAATTATCGAAAAGAAGAAGTTGTGGATAAGAAAGATAAGATTGCTGGAGTTAGTAGTTATGTTTCTAGAAAGAATGCTGATTTGGATTCCGTTCGTAAGAAGGCTTATGGTGGATTAGATCCTTTAGAAGAGGTAAGTAAGTTAGATAGTGAATCTACTCATGAAGAGGAGAAGGAAGAAGAAAACCTATTATATGATATGACTAGTGATCATTCTAAACCAGTAGTAGATGAGGTTACTATTGCTGATGCTGAAGAGTATTTTAATGATTTAGGACTAGAATACAATATTGATTATAAGGATAGTAAATATGAAAAAGCTACTGGAAGAAGAGTAAAATCTGTCGAAAAGAAAGAAGATTTAACTTCTTCGGATGATGCTAATCTAGAAGATAATTTATTTGATTTAATAGATTCAATGTATGAGGAGGTGGAAGAATAATGGAATCTGTGTTAGAGTATTTTCCATTAATATTGTATATTTTGGGAGCAGTGTTGTTGGTTATTCTTATTATTTTGGGTATTCAACTAATTAAAACAGTGAATAAAACGAATGTTATCCTGGAAGATGCATATAATAAAACTAGGTCTTTAAATGGCATTTTTAATGCAATTGATTCTATTACAGATATTTTGTCTTCTGTAAGTGATAGTATTGTTGGTAATTTGACAACTATCATTGGAAAAGTATTTCATCGTAAAAGAAAGGTAAAAGAGGAGAGTGAAAATGATGAATAAGAAAGAAAAAATAAAAACTAACAAGAAAAAAAATGGAGCAGGTAAGTTTATTTTAGGTGCTTTAGTTGGAGCAGGTCTTGGAGTATTGTTTGCACCAAAATCAGGAAGTGAAACTAGACAAGAATTAAAAGAAAAAATGACAGAATTAGTAAATAAGGCTAAAGATATTGATGTTGAAGATGTAAAGGAAAAAATCACATTAAAAATAGATGAAATTAAAGAAGAACTAAATGATTTAGATCGTGAAAAGGTATTAAAGATTGCTAAAGAAAAAGGAAAAGATATAAAAGAAAAGTGTGAAGAATTAGTAGAATACACTAAGAAAAAAGGTACACCTATTTTAGAAAATGCAGCAAATGAAGTGCGTGAAAAAGCAATTGATGCTGTAAAAGAAATTTTAGAAAAATTAGAAAAAAATGATAAGAAGGTAAAATAATGATTTGGATTCCTCCTGTTGATTACTCAAAACTAATATTATCTAAATTAGAGCAGGAAAAAAGAAAAATTCAGCCTGTTTTTTCTCCTGACTTTATGAATATGTTAGAAAAAAATGGTAATGAACATTTTTTTAATCAGGACAGCGGGGAAAATTTAAATTTTGAGAAAATATTAGAAGAAGAAATATCTAAAAGAAAATAGTTCTTCTTTTTTTAATATTGTATATTAAAAAATAAAAAAATAATTGGAATTAAACGCAATTTATGATAATATAATAATGTAATTTAATTGTGATTGGTTTTTAGTAGTTACCATTATTATTTTAGAGAGTTCATGGTTGGTGAAAATGAATATAAGATGCTAATGAAGTTACGAACCATGAATTAAATCGGTTTAGTCCGTTATTACTATTAAGATAGAAATAAATTTCTATGAATTAAGGTGGTACCACGAAATCCTTCGTCCTTATTTTATAGAAATTTTTATTTTGAAGAGGAGAAAAATATTATGAATTTATATGAAGAGTTAGTATGGCGTGGTTTAATTGAAAATATTACTGATCCAAAATTAATTGATATGATTAATAATGGTGGATGTGTTTTCTATATTGGCACTGATCCAACAGGTGATAGCTTACATCTTGGGCATTATTCTACATTTTCTATGGCATTACGATTAAAAATGGCTGGTCATATTCCTATTTTATTAGTAGGTGGTGCTACTGGTCTTATTGGGGATCCTAAACCAACTTCTGAACGTCCAATGATTACGAAAGAGCAGCTTCATTATAATTATACAAAATTAAGGAAGCAGGTTGAAGATATCTTTGGATTTGAGGTAGTTAATAATTATGATTGGTCTAAAGATATTAATTTTATTGATTATTTAAGAGATTATGGAAAATATTTTAATTTAAATTATATGTTAAATAAAGAAACAGTAAAAAATAGACTGGATATTGGTATTACTTATACAGAATTTTCTTATATGATTATGCAAGCACTTGATTTTTTATATTTATATGAACATAAGAATTGTATCTTACAGATTGGTGGCTCCGATCAATGGGGAAATATTACTGCTGGTGTCGAATTAATTCGTAAGAAACTTGGTAAGGAGGCTTATGGTCTTACAATGCCTTTAATTACCAAAGCAGATGGTACAAAATTTGGTAAGAGTGAAGGAAATGCTATTTGGTTAGATAAAGAAAAAACCTCTCCTTATGAAATGTATCAATTTTTCCTAAATAGTGAAGATTCTAAAGTTATTGAATATTTAAAGAAACTTACTTTCTTATCGAGAGAAGAAATTGAAACATTAGAGAAGAATCATTTAGAACATCCAGAATTAAGAGAAGCTCATAAAGTGTTAGCACGTGAAGTCATTACTTTCTTACATGGCGAAAAAGAATATCAAGAAGCACTAAAGTTAAGTAATGTTTTGTTTAGTGGCGATGTTTCTAGTTTGACTGGGAAAGAGATTGAACAGGTATTTCATGGTGTTCCTTCTTTTGATATTGAAAAAGATGAAAATATACTTGATTTTTTAGTAAATCATGATATAGTAGCTAGTAAACGTGAAGGAAGAGAATTTATCTCAAATGGTAGTATTACATTGAATGGAAATAAAATTACAGATTGTGAATATATTGTTAGTAAAAATACATCTATTGAAGGTAAATATATAATTATTAGAAGAGGAAAAAAGAAATATTATTTAGGCATCTATTCTTAGAATGGAGGTTGTATTATGCCAAACGATAAAAAGAAAACAAATGTAGAGAAAACTAAGAAAACAAATTCTTCTACTAAGACTAGTAAGAAGAAAACGGATATTAGTAAAACAACAAAAATAGAAAAAGAAAAGAATTCTGCTACTAAAACAAATAAAAGCACTTCATCTAAGACATCCAAAAATGTAGAAAATAAAAATGAAAATCAAAAAAAATCAAAATCAACAAATAAGCAATCTGTAAAAAATCAACCTAAATCTTCTTCTAATCGTACTAGAAATAAGGTTGTTGAAAACAGTGCAAATAAGAAGAAATCTAATAGAAATGTAAAACAGACATCTAATAAAGATTTAAATCAAAAAAATAGTCAAGTTAAAGAGAAAATAAAACCTTCTAAAAATATGGATTCTAATATCAAGCAAGATACTGAAAAAAAGGATAAAAAACGTTTTTCTAACTTTTTTAAATTTTTCTCATTTTTTGCTGTTAATAGAAAATCAGAAAAGAATAAAGATAGTAAAGTTCATCAAAAAGCAAATAAATCTAAAAATGCTAAAAATGTAAAGAAGGAACCATTATTTTCTAAAAAAACAAAGAAAACTTTGATTATTGTCTCTATTCTTTGTGGCGGTATTATTTTGTTAGAAATGATTTATTTTGTCTATCACAGAATACAGGTAGATAAAAATACTATTTATTATGATAGTTTAAATTCTGTAGTTATCGATAATCTAGATATTGTAGCAGTTGGCAGTAGTAATTTTAGATATAGTCGATATAATAATTATACAAAGGGATTAGAAAAAGCTAAGTTCATTAAGTATGATAAAGATGGTAAAGTTATATTTGAAAAAATGTATGAAAAAGGATTAAATACGACATTTAGTTCTATTATTGCTGTAGAAGATGGTTATGTTGTTGTTGGTAGTGGAGAGTTTAGTGAACAAGAGCAGCAAAATGGAGCAAGAGAAGCAATTATATTAAAATATGATCAAGAGGGAAACTTAATTTGGGAAAAATTTTATCAAGTTGTTACTAATACTAGATTTAATAAGGTAATAAAAACTAGTGATGGTTATGTTGCAGTTGGCCAAAGTATTTATGCTAATATGGAAATGGGTAATCATACTACTGGTGGTGGAATTATCATGAAGTATGATTTTGATGGAAATGTTGTTTGGTATAATAATCATGGCGGTATTAAGTCTGGTAATTTTAATGATATTGTAGAAGTAAATGGCGATTTTTATGTAGTTGGAAAGGATGCAACCGATAGTGCTAATATTATAAAGTATAATAGTAATGGTGAATATCAATGGCATAAAAATTATAGTTATACAGATGGTATTGGTTTTACGGGTATTGCATATTTAGATAATGCTTTATATGTTGTTGGTTCGAAAAAAATCTTACCTGAAGGAACCGGCGATGATGATGATCGTAATACAGAAAATACGGATGCTTTACTTGTTAAGTACGATTTAAACGGTAATATTTTATTGGAAAAGAATTTTGGTGGTAGTAGTTATGAACGTTATAATTCCGTCATAGTTTATCGTGATCATTTATATATTGTTGGTCATACTTCATCTAGTGATGCTGGAATGAAAATTACTACTGATGGTGAATTAATGACAGGTATTTTAGTTTGCTATGATAAAGATGGTAATATTATCAAAAAAGAAAGTTTTGGCGGAAATAATAATGATAATTTAACAGATATTTATACAGATGGAGTTAGCCTTTATATTACTGGATATAGCAACAGCAAAAATGGTAATATGGTTACTTCTAAAAATAATGGAAAAGATTATTTTGGTAAGGTTATCAAATTAGATTTTAAATTTAGAGAATTAATGGTAAAATAGAAAATAGAAATCATTGGTCTTAGAATTGTTCTAGCCAATGATTTTTTTAATTTTATTATTGTGCGTGTTAGTATCTTAAGCAAATGGATTTTCAATTTCTGCTGTTTGAAGATTAGTATTTGAAAAGTCTGTTATTACTACATATATACCTATTAAAACAGGAATTAAGGAGATAATAGAGGCAATAATTTGTAACTCTAAAGCGGAAGTATCTTGATTTGTTTTTTCAGCTAAATCTTTTGCTTCATAATCTAAGTAAATAAATAAGAATAGTAATAATAGCACAAATATTTTATTAAATAGTGCTAATATTTGTGATTCTTTTGCTGTCAGGAATCCTTCTTTATTTTGGGAACGTTGTCGTTGATTCATGATTAATACAATGGAAATTCCTAAAGAAACAATATATAGAATTGTGCCTATTAATTGACCATCAACAATTAGCATTTGTTGTTCTTGTGTTTCTTGATTTTCCAATATTATCACACCCTAAACTAATTAAGTATATGTCAAAAATAGTTTGAATACATAAAAAAAACTTCACAATTGTGAAGTTTAAAATTTTTATCTGTTATAGAATTCAACAATTAATGATTCATTGATATCAGCATTTAATTCAGAGCGTTCAGGTAATCTAACTAATTTACCTTCTAATTTTTTATCATCAAATGTTACAAATTCTACTCTTTTTGTTACTTTTTCTAAAGCAGCTTTAATTGCTGGATGATTTTTTGAGTTTTCTTTTACAGCAATTACATCTCCTACTTTTACACGGTATGATGGAATATCTACTTTTTTACCATTGACAGTAATGTGACCATGATTTACTAACTGACGTGCACCACGACGAGTAGTAGATAGCCCTAAACGATACGTAATGTTATCTAGTCTTGATTCCAATAGTTTTAAGAAATTTTCACCATGAATACCTTTCATTTTAGCAGCTTCATGGAAAGTTTTCTTAAATTGTCTTTCATTTACTCCATACATGAATCTTACTTTTTGTTTTTCTTTTAATTGTTCTCCATAGTTAGATAATTTACCTTTACGATCTTGTCCATGTTGACCTGGTCCGTAAGGGCGACGAGCTAGTTCTTTTCCTGTTTCAGAAATTGAAAATCCAACTCTACGAGCTTGTTTGTAACTTGATTTTGTGTATCTTGACATAATGTCCTCCTTCGATATTTTTGTCATAAACATCGAACTCTATAAAACCATTTACTAGGGAGTTATGTTTCAGAGTTTCGCTAACAGTGAAGTTACTACTCATTTCATAACACATTAGTAAACCTTTCATAGCACTGTTCTTGAATATGCAGTTTAAATTATATTAAAAATAGCTGAATTTGTCAATTATTTTTTTACTTTTTGATATACAATTTTTTTCCCATTATCATTGTTTGCTTGAACAATAATTTTGTCTAGATTTTGGATTGTTTCTTGGGGTAAGCAAAAATTTAGATTATCTATACCAAATTTATTTTCTAAATTAGCTGTTATCATTATTGGATTTTTTGTTTGATTATAAGATTGTCGATTATTAGCAATTATTTCTTCTGTTCTAAATTTGAACATATCTTTTATAAGATATTTGTATATATAATTATAAATATCTGTTTCTTCAAAAATACCATTATAATTTTTTCTGCCATTAAACTGAATACCTGCAAAAATGATATCTTTGGTAATCGCCATATCTGCTTCTTCATCTGCCCACCATCTAATAGATGTTAATGGTATCCAAATATAATTTTCTTCTTTGTAATTTACCTCGTTTGATAATTTAAATTCTTTATAAAAAGGCTCTGATTTAATTCGTATAAATTTTTGATTATTATATTCCATAATAATTTGATATCTTTCTTTAAAAGCTTTATTATATTCTTTATCTTTTCTAGAATCTATTGTGTAGTAACTTCTAAATTGTTTTAATTCTTGTTTTTGATATAATTTTTCTAATAATTTTTGGGTATTAGCATCTTCAGCTCTATTTGGAAGAACACCACAGTCCATTTCAATTATTCCATCATCAGCTTTCATTATATTTTTAGCTATATCTTTTATTTCAGAATAAGCTACTGCTAATCTAATTCCTATATAACGTCCATATGTTTCACAAGAACGCAATTCTCCATTAGGATTAATAGCACATGCTTGATTATCTTTTCCTAAAGTTTTTGTCCAATACCATCCTGTTCTGTTTGATAAAGATTGTTGATTTTCCATATGAAATTTAGTAGATACATATCCCCCTAAAGTAATAGCATAATCACTTACTACCGCTTTTGTTCCTCTTTTTTCAAAAATTTTTAATTGTTTAGAAGTAGGGCCGCCTAGAATTTGATCACTGTTTAAAAAAGTAAAATGAATCATATTTTTCCTCTTTTCTTCCATTATTTGGATTAATAGACTTTCTTTTGCTTAAATATTATATATATATCCATAAAAAATGTCAAAAAAAATATAAAAATTATCTTTTCTATGATAGAATATAATTATATGAAGAATAAGGAGTGGTTCAGTAATGAATGGTGTTTATCTATTAATTGCAACTTTCTTTCTTATAGCAGTTATTTTAATAACTGTTGTTTTGGTATTGTTTAGTAGACATAAGTATAATACTTTAAGAAAAGAAGTTGAAATGTTAGATAAAGAAAAAAATATGATTGCTAGTACACCAGTATTATCTGAACTTGCTAAGATAGAATCTATTGTTAAAAATGATAAAATGGAGGAAAAGTATAAAAATTGGCAAAAAAGATTTGAAATTATTAAAGATGAGAAAGTAAATTTAATTAATGATATGATTAATGATTTAGATCTTTCTACTAGTCAAAAAGATTATAAAAATATTGATCAAAAATTAGCAAAAGTAGAAATGGAAATTTATAAAGTTCGAGAAAGTGCTAATGAATTATTAAGTGAAATTCAAGAGATTACAGTTAGTGAAGAAAAGTATCGTAGTATTGTAATTAAATTGAAAACAAAATATCGTAAATTAATTGGTGAATTTACAAATCATAAGTCAGATTATGAGGATATTAGTGAAGCTATTGAGTTGCAGTTTGAAAATATTGAAAAACGTTTTTTAGATTTTGAACGTAGAATGGAAAAAAATGAATATGATGAAGTAGTCCATATTGTGAAAGCTTTGGATACTATGGTTGATCATATGGGAATTGTAGTAGTAGAGGTTCCTAATTTAGTTTTACTGGCAGGTAAGTTAATTCCTAAGAGAATTGAAGAGATAACAGCAATACATCAAGAAATGAGTGATAAAGGGTATAATTTAGAGTATTTAAATGTTCCTTATAATATGGAAGAATGTAATAAAAATGTAAGTACTATTATGGATCGTATTCGAGTATTAAATTTAGAAGATTGCATGTTTGAGTTAAAAACTATGTTAGATTATTTAGATTCTATTTTTAATAGTTTTGATTCTGAAAAAATAGCTCGTAAAGGATATGAAGAACTATCCAATCAATTTGATAAAAGGTTAAAGAAAACTAATCGTATTATGAAGGATATTTGTGATCAATTAGATGATATAAAGAATATGTATGATTTAAAAGATGAGGATGTTCAAGATATTCAAAATTTAAAACTTCGTTTAGCTAGTGTGACTAAAGATTATAAGCAATTGGTAAAACAATCTTCTTCTTCTTTAAAACCATATACTTATCTTTATAAACAAATCGAAATGTTGGAAAAACTCTTAGAAGAAATTGAAAATAATTTAGATATTAGTTTAAAATCTTTAGGTAGTATGCATGATGATGAAATTCGTGCTAGAGAGCAGCTAGAAGAAATTCAAGATTTATTAAAGCAATGTAAATTAAAAATTAGAAGTTATAAGTTACCGATTATCATTAATAATTATTTTATTGAGCTATCAGAAGCCAATGATGCTATTAATGAAATAGTAAAAGAATTAGATAAAAAACCAATTGTGATTAAGATTTTAAATACTAGAGTAGATACAGCTAGAGATTTGGTATTAAAACTATATAATACTACCAATGATATGATTAAGACAGCTCAACTTGCAGAAATGGCTATTGTTTATGGAAATAGATATCGAAGTGAAGCAAGAGAAATTGATAAAGGGTTAGAAAATGCTGAAATGCTTTATCATAAAGGAAGCTATAAAGATGCTTTAGATGTTTCTTTATCATCCATTGAATTGATAGAGCCAGATATTCATAGTAAATTATTGGAATTATATCGAGAAAATTAAGAAAGTATAGAAATATACTTTTCTTTTTGGGTTCAATGTCAAGTAGTGTTGGTGAAACCAAAAACTAATGATAAATGAACTATATAGAGAGCTAAAAATTTTAGTT
>CANRKU010000014.1 GCA_947631295.1 uncultured Bacilli bacterium | reverse complement strand
TTTAAAATATTTTCCATAAAATTTTTCTCCTTTCGTAAACATAATAATCCAAAAAAACTATTTTGTCGCATCTTTAATATTACAGAACATTACAATTTTGTAACGTTACTTTAAAACATCATAATACTTGTTTTTAGCAAAAGTTATAAAAACCCTTGTATATTGATTATAAACAGACTCTATATCTATTTTATGTCCCAATTTTCCACACATATTTTTAGCAATAAATAATCCCATTCCAGTAGATTTATTAGTATTTCTTCCATTTTCTCCTGTAAACGATTTATCAAAGACTTGTTTTAAATCAGATTCTTTAATTCCCATACCATTATCTTCTAGTATTAGTGTTATTTTTTCTTTTTCATCATGAACGAATATTTTTATATAAGAATTTTTAATATTTCTTTTATATTTAATACTATTATTAATTATTTGATCTACAATAAATTCTAACCATTTAGAATCCGTTAATATTTTATAGCCAACATTTTCTACAATATAATCTATTTTATTTTCTAATAAGTCATCCATATTTTTAAGACCAACATTCTTAATAACTTTAGACAAATTTACCTCTTTTATCAAATAATCTTTTTCTGCATTTTCTGATCGAGCGTAATACAGAACTTGATCTACATAATTTTCTAATCTTTTTAATTGTAACTTTGTTTTTTTATCAAATTGATCCTTATGATTATTACTCATCAGAACTAAAGTAGAAAGGGGAATTTTAACTTCATGAATCCACATCTCAATATACTCTTTAAAATCTTGTAAAGATTCTTCTATTAATCTTACATTTTCATTCATTGATTTATTAATTTCATATAATGCTTGATATAATAACTCACCTTCATAAAATTCTGGCTTCGTTAAAGTTTCTAATACTAAATAACTTTTATCCAAAGCTTCGATATTTGCAAGTAAATAATCATAAAACTTTTTCTTTCTAAAATAGGGTAATAATAAAATAAGTAAAAAACAAATAATATACAAAAGGGAGGAAGATATAATAACAGAATTTCCTACTTTGAAAGCAAAGAAGATAAGTAAATTAATTCCATAACAGATAATAAACACAAAGAGCTTATATAAATTATCTTTAAAATATTTACTAAAATTCATAATAAAATGTACCCCATTCCTTTTCTCGTATCTATTGCATTTTCATATCCAATTTCTTTTAGTTTATTTCTTAATCTATTAATATTAACTGTTAAAGCATTATCATTAATATAATCAGCAGTATCCCAGATTGCTGTTATAAGTTCATCCCTAGATACAATTTTATTTTGATGGTTTAATAGATAAGCAAAAATAATAATTTCATTTTTCGTAAGTGTTATTTCAATATTATTTTTCTTGATTATTCCTTTAGTGATATCAAATTTTAGGTCTTTATAAGTTAGTTTATTTGCATTGTAATTGGTTTTTGTTCTTTTTAATACTGCCCCTATTCTTAAAAGTAAAATATTAGGATTATAAGGTTTCGTAATATAATCATCTGCTCCATAAGAAATAGATAGTGCTTCATCTGTTTCCGAATTAGAACTTGTTACCATGATAACAGGAATATTAGATTCTTTTCTTAAATTTTGTAACAAAGCTTCCCCATTGATAAAAGGAATATTGATATCAAGTAAAATTAAATCTGGAGATACTTTGAATATTTCATTTAAAGCATTTTTAAAATCTTTTAAAATAATAGTTTCATAATTATTATTTTCTAAAAGTTTAGAAAGTTCATTACAAATTAATTTTTCGTCTTCAATTATCATAATTTTGCTCATTTGTTTCACCACTTTTCTCTTATTATTATACCATGCAACAGTTTCATCTAAATATTACAATTTTGTAACATATAATCCTATAGCTATTCATCAAATTCATATCTCTAATATATAAAAAAAGAAAACAAATCCAAGATTCATTTTCTAATAATATAATCCATGTAATTTTTGTCTGTCAACATCACTAATATTATCTAATTTCCATTCATCATCTTTTTTTGTTAAAGTAAAATTGATAGTATATGTAATCTTGTCTTTGACATCTTTCATCTTACTAATTTTATAGTCTAAAAACTTTTTAGAATCAATAGTATTAGTTTCTTTATCTAAAAATTCTTCACGATTTTTAGTAAGATAAGATTCTGCTTCACTAATAGCATTTCCATAATCATAAACCTCAACCTCTACTTCTACAATTGCAGTATCGCCATCTTCTCTTTCATCTTTAATTTTATAACTTAAATTTTGATATTGTTTTTTCATTAAATCACGATATTCTTCTTTTTGATCATCCACCATAGTACCAGCTTCTTTAAGGATATCATCTAATTGATCTAATACTTCTTTATCTTGTGTTTGATATTTACTTAAAAATTCCTCTACTCTTTGTGTCGGTGTATTCATCATATTACCGCAACCAACTACTAAAAATAAAACGATAGCTACTAATAATCCTTTTTTTAATGGTTTCATAATTTTCCTCCTCTAGTAGTATCTTAACCAGATAAATAATTTCTATACAGAAAATGATAGGAACAGTACTATTTTTTTTATTTTTATGCTAAAATATTAACAGGAAGTGATATCATGAAAAAAACGATTTTAACAGGAATTCGTCCAACGGGAAACTTACATGTTGGTCATTACTTTGGAGCAGTTCGTAATTGGGTAAAACTACAAGATGAATATGAATGTTTTTTTGAAATAGCAGATGTGCAGGCATTAACGGATAATTTTCAAGAACCAGAAAAAGTTAGAAAAAATGTTTATGAATTAACGCTAGATTTATTATCTGTTGGAATTGATCCTAACAAAGCACATATATTTATTCAATCCAAAATTCCAGAAATTGCGGAACTTACTGTTTTTTATTCAAACTTAGTAACAATGGCTAGACTTTATCGTAATCCTACTGTAAAAACAGAAATAGCACAAAAGAAAGCGTTATTTGGAAATGATGGAGAAAGTGTTACTTATGGTTTTGTTGGTTATCCAGTAAGTCAAGCAGCTGATATTACCGCACTTGGTGGTACTTTAGTTCCTGTTGGTGAAGATCAATTACCATTAATAGAACAATGTCGTGAAATTGTTCGTAAATTTAATTCTATTTATGGTGTAACTTTACAAGAGCCGGAACATTTATTAAGTCCTACTCCTCGTATTAAAGGATTAGATGGAAAAGAAAAAATGGGTAAAAGCCTAGGAAACGCTCTTTATTTAAATGATTCTTCTGATGTTGTAAAAGAAAAAATTATGAATGCTATTACAGACCCTAATAAGATTAAAAAAGATGATCCTGCGAATCCTGATATTTGTATGGTATATTATTACCACAATCTAATTCATAATCCAAATTTAGAAACCGTACGTCAGGAATGTAAAAATGGTACTCGTGGATGTGTTGCATGTAAAAAAGAATTAATTGAAAAAATAGAAGAATTTTTAACACCAATTCGCGAGAAAAGAAAATATTATGAAGAACACTTAGACGAAGTAAAAGAAATCCTAGACAATGGTAGCAATGAAGCTAGAAATCGTGCCAAAGAAACAATAAAAAAGGTAAAAGCAAGTATGAAGATTGATTATTAATCTAGACTTGCTTTTTTTTATTAGATAATTTTAACAATTGATATAAATTGATATGTTTGTAATCTAAACTTTCTTCCATACTTGCCAGCAAAGATTGCATCATTTTTAAATAAGAATTACTTTCCTCTTCAAAATATTCTTCGTATAAAAACTTTAATTTTCCATAATTCTTTTTATGATAACAATCTCCTATTTCTTTTATTAAATAATTACGAATCATAATCTCACCTCGAGTAAAGAAACGATTCTGTAATACTCTTTCTTTTTTTAAATAAGTAACAAAATATAACTCTAAATTGCTAGCTAGAAGAGCAATTTCTTCTTCTTCATCAATTAACAGTTTGCTTTTATAAATTGGTTTTCCCGTCTGGTCAAATTCAATCGCTAACACTCTTTCTCCATCTGAAAATAATCCACAATAATCTAATATTTTTACTTTACGATTCGTATACACTTCACAAGTACGGTATATTTTTAATAAATAATCTTCATCAATTGTTCCATCATAAAAAAGTAAGTCATCTAACAGGTTCCTATCTACATGAACTAGTTTAATTCGTTTGATATTTTCAATAGTATCATTTTGATTCCACTCAAAAAAATCATATAGTTCATTACAGTCACAAAAATTCAGTAAAATATCATATATGTATATCATTTTCTTCATTTCCTTTCGTAAATATTATGATAGAAACTATCAAAAAACCAATAAATGCAAACTGACATTCAACTTTTCCAAAGATAAACTTTAAATAATGGAAGAAATCATATCCCATACTCATTAAGTTCATGTAGGTGATAATATAAGTAAAACCAATAACCATAAATCCAAAGCCTAATAAAAAGAAAAACATCCGCATCATTACTACCACCTAATTTATTTTATTATTAAGTAGCTATTTATATTATTTATTTTTTTAGACTTTTTATACAAAACAGAAAAAAAAGTTGTTTTCCAACAACAACTTATACTTTTTTAGATAATCTAGATTTTTTATTTTCATAATCAACTGTACAATTCCTACTTAACCACAATACAATAATACCCAGCACAGTAGGAACAATTAAAAATGCTACAATTGGTAATAATCTTTTTACCTCAGCATAAATCATACAAGGTATCAAAACAATTTCTAATACCAATAAGATTAACATAATAATCAGTAATATTTTATTTCCATTTTTTTGTTCTTTTTTGTTCATTGTCTTTTCCATAATACTATAATCTCCTATTTATTCTTACTAATATAATATAAATAATAACATGATGATAAAACCCTTCCAAAAGTAGCAATTAACATACTTGTCTTCATATCAATAACACCAGTCAATTTTACCTATTGAGTATCATTGTGAAAGATTTGATCACAAATAAACTCAAAATATTACCAACAAGCAGCTACTCCAATGGTAGTCATTATACTTTTATCTTATCTATTAAATATGGTACCATAATTAATGGAAAAATGCAAAGAGTGATTAAAAAAAGCAAGTCAATTTCATTTCTTTGACACTAATTAAGTTATATACCATAAAGCAAATGAAAATACAAATAATAAACTATGAATTATTTTGAGTATTTGTTTCAGAATCATCATCTTCTAATTTCGCAACTTCTACTTGATTAATAATATCAAATTTTTTGGAAATTTTTTCAGTCGTAATATAGACACTTTCAACATCTTTATTAACCGTTTGAATACTTTTAGCAAGTTTATCCCAACGCTCTTTATATCTAGAAAATTCTAATCCTAATTTATTTAATTCTTCATGAATAATAGAAGTATATTTATCTCTTTCAATATTTTTTATAATCATTTGAATGACACTTAAAGTAGAAATTAAAGTAGTTGGAGAACAAATCCACACCTTTTTACGATAGGCATAATCTAATATATCAGAGTGATAGGCATTAATTTCAGCAAAAATAGCTTCTGCTGGTAAAAACATAATGGCTTGATCCGTTGTAACTCCAGGAATAATATATTTACTACTAATAGCATCAATATGTTTTTTAACATCTAATTTAAATTGTTTCTCATGAATTAATCTTTCATTAGAAGATAATTTTTTATCAACCATCATTTGATAATTTTCTAGTGGAAATTTAGAATCAATAATAATGGTTCCTAGTGGTTCTGGTGCATATAAAACACAATCTGCTATCGTTGTATTTGGTAATGTGCATTGTAGTTTATAAATTTTATCATTTACTCCAAATACATTTTCTAAAATATGTTTTAAATTAACCTCTCCATAAATACCACGTGATTTTTTATCTGTTAGAATACTTTGTAATGAAACAATATCACTAGATAAGGTTTCAATTTTCTTTTGAGCTTCATCAATTTTACTAAGTCGTTCTAAAACTGATGTAAAGGTTTTATTGGTCTTTTCAAAATTTTGATCTAATCTTTCATTCACTTTATCATTAATGGCATTTAAACGTTGTTCCATTTTATCATTTAGATTCGTAAAATCTTGATTCATCTCTTTTGTAATATTTACCTCAAATCTGCCTAATCTTTCTGTCATATCACTATTATCTTGTTTTCTAAAGAAACTAATTATTAATAATACTAATACAATAATTAATAACACAATCATTACATATTCCATAACATACCTCTTCTATCTTATTCCATTATTTTACTTTTAATTTATTTTCGACAAACTTAGATATAAAAAACGCAAGCGCTAATAGTCCAGCTATTTTAAATAAAATCGTAATATCTGTTAAACTTTCTAAAAGTGTCGTTCCAATATATCCCCAAAAATAAACCATCACTATTTTACCAATAATAACAGCCATAAAAAATTTTTCTGTTTTAATTTTTGAAAGCCCCGCTGCAATATTAATAAAAAAGGCTGGTGAAAAAGGAATAGCAATTAGAATAACTAAATTACTAAAACTAATATGAGAAATTATTTTCATAATATTTGATAATTTTTGTTGATCTTTTTTCTTAATAAATCTCTCTAATTTTTTTTGAAAAAGGTGACGAAATAAAATAAAAGAGAGCATACAACCAATAATAGTAGAAAGCCACGAAATAATAAAACCAAAGAAAGATCCAAAGCTAACCATATTTAATGTAATAAATACAGAAAGTGGTAACATCGGTAAAATAGACTCTAAAATAATTAATACTACACCTGCAATTGGTCCAAATCCCATTAGTATTTCTGTTGAATGTGTAACAAATGTATCTATGAGTTCTTTCATATCTTCACCTTTTATTATTATAGTACAGAAATAAAATTATTAAAAGTAAAAGAGAAATTTTTAAGAAAAAAAGTAACTATCACAAAAAGTGAAGTAGTTACTTACTACATTTTGATTAAATTTTTCTAATTAACTGAATACCTTCTTTAAACTGACATGGTTCTGTACATTGTCCTTCAAATCCAGGAAAAGTACAACGAGCGCCATAAGTATATTGTAATAACTCTTCATATATCCTTTTATCATTTTCACTTGTTGACTTAGAAAGAGCATTGATGTATTTTTCTAATGTTTGTTTAGTAATTTGCATAACTTCAAGTTGAGGTGCAGTACACATTCTTTCATACATTTTCATAATAAAGTCTTCATATTTGCCAGTTTCATTAACCTGTACGAGCATTCCCTGTGGAAACTCTGATATACTTGAAATATCATCTAACCATTCATCGACTAGATCTTTTTTAGGCCTAATAATTTCTGGAACATAAAATTCTTTTGTGTTTTTAAGAGAAAAAGAATAATCTAATGATCTATGTCTTTGAAGGTCTGCTAAAGCTGGAATAGTGCAATCATAATTTACAGAATAACTTCTACTGAAATGTTCATCATAAGTATTATTATCTTGAATTAATGAAAATTTTCTATTACGATAATCTTTAATATCTGTAGTAATAAAACCAGTAGAATATAAAATTTGTTTGAATTCTTCCAAATAAGGTTTTAATGCAATTTTTAGTGGGTTATTAGTTTCTTCATCAATCATTTTTTCAGTAAAATCATATAAATAATTCAACTGTCTAAAAGAAGTTGTATATTTCATTTTAGTTCTCATAAAGATAGATAACAAATATCTTGCGTTTTCTTTAGCTTTTTTATGAATCATAGTATCTGTTAAATAAGGTTCATTTGGGTAAGCTTTTTTGATTTCTTGCTCAAAGATAGTTTTCCACTTATCATATAATTGATTTTCTTGTTCTGTTCCAAACATAGTAGTAAATCTGCCTGATTTTTCGGAAGTATTATATTCCTTTTCATTATTCATTAGCATAGCTATTATTTTAGGTATTCCTTCAAAATATAAAGATATCGTATCATGCCCAAAAACAGAATGATGTCTATTCTTTTTATTACCATTAGCTCTATCTATTGTTTTACTGATAGGTTCTTCTAGTATTTCATCATAACTCTTTTGAGTATAACAAATATTAGCAGAATGCCCACCATTTAATTCCAATTGTTGTAAAGAAGTATTTTTAATTACCTCTTCATCAGTAGTAGTAATACCTACAACTTTTACTGTCAATTCGTTCATATTTTAATCCTCTTTCATTAGTCAGTTTCTATACGATTGCTTTTTTAAGCATCTTTTCATCAATATGATTCATTTCATAATATAATTTCTGTAATAAAAGTTTTGGTACTTTCTTATCTAAGTAACAATTTACTTCAGGGCAAATTGCTTCAATGGGTCCCATAATAGATATTTCCTTTGTCGACTGATTAAGAATATCCATATAAATATAATCTTTACCTATGACACTAGGATTTTCATATTTCCAAAATAACTCGTTTCCAGAAAAAAGATCTTTACTATACCAAATTGTATCGCCCATAAGCACTTTTTTTTCTAATACAAAACATATTTTACCATAGTAATTAGCTACCTTCACATTACTAATATCAATCATATCTGTATTATTTTCCTGTTGATTTAATTGAATCATTAATTTTAATTCTTCTGCTTCCTTTTTTAATTTTTCTAATTCTTGTTTTTTATCTCGTAGTTCTTTATTTTTATGATGAATTGCTTGTTCTAAATTAAATAAATCTTTGATCTTCATTCAAAAACCTCCAATATAATTCTATTATAATATCATTTTATTTTTGTAGCAACTTCTAATTTTTTGATAAATCCATCGAATAATTAATAATCCTAATAAAATAAAAATAGGAACTTTTAACCTAGACGTATAATGGGAAAGAAGCACCCAATTATTTCCTAAAGAATACCCAACATATACAAAAGCAAAAGTCCAAGGAATACTTCCTAATGTCGTATAGAGAAAAAACTGGGTAAAACTTAATCTAGTCATCCCAATCGGTAATGAAATAAAAGTTCTAATAATTGGAAAATTTCTACCAATAAAAGCAGCTAACATTCCATATTTTTGAAACCAAACATCTGCCTTTTCAATATCCTCTTGTTTCATAAAAAAATACTTTCCATATTTTTCAACAAAAGGTCTGCCTCCAAAATAACCCATTCCATAAATAATAACTGCACAAAACACACTTCCAAAAAGACCAATAAAAAAAGCACCCCAAAAAGAAAATATTCCTTGACTTGCTAAAATACCTCCTGTTGCTAAAATCAGTTCACTCGGAATAATAATAATCACAGCTTCCAAAATCATCGAAAAAAACATCCCTAAATAGCCAAATTGTCCAATCATTTCTAAAACAAAATTAGTCATAGAATCACCACTAAAAGATATGAAAAAAAAGAAGTATTCATGAATCTTCTTTTTCATTATTTATTGGATTTTCTTTTTTTGATAAAGGGAGAATCCATATCCATAAACTTTTTGACTTGATAAGTAGATATACTATATAATGAGACAATAAAAATTAAGTATACAGAAAATAAAATGGTATTTTCAGTTAGTAGACAAAAATCATAAAAACCATGTAATATAAATGGAATCAAAAAACTAGCTACTAAATATTCTTTTGCTTTTGTATGATGATTTTCTACTTTTTCCTTTTTCGCTAAGGAATAATAATAACCACTAGCAATTCCAAAAAAAGCATGAGCAGGAACGGTTGTAATTGCGCGAATGATACCAGTTGCTAAACCACCCTGTAAAGTATAAAGAATATTTTCAATCGTTGCAAATCCAAGAGAGACCAAAGTAACATAGAGAATCCCATCAAATAAATAATTAAAGTTTTTATTTTTCCTTAAGAAAAGATGGGCACAAATCCATTTACAAAATTCTTCTATCAAAGAAATCGCAAAAAAGCTATAAAAAGCTACCTCTATAATATGATTAGCATGAATACTCATGCGATTAATTCCTAAAAGAAAAGAAAAAACTAATGTTAATACTACTGCCAAAAATCCCATTGCAAAAGCTTTTATCAATTCTATTTTTGGTTCTTTTTCTTTTTTATCTGCCCTATTGATAATAAAGGCAATCATAATACTAGGTAAGATTGCAAGCCAAATTAAAAATTTCATATAACCACCATTATTATCATAGCATAAATAAAAGTTTCAAAAAAAGAAAAAGTGTCAATTAACAATTATTTGACACTTTTATATTTTATTAAACTAATTGTTTTATTTTACTAGACTCTAATTCCCATTGTTGAGGTCTTAATTGATGCATCTGTTTACAAAATTGTATTTCTGACCAAATTCGATCTGTTACCTCTTTATTTTGATAATATGCTAATAGCATTTCATAAGTATAAACAGAGAATAATTCACATCTATCAAATGAAGGAGTTAAATTACCTTTATAATTAGCAGAATCGTTGACAACTTCCCATTCCCATGCATCTAGATATTCATCATAAGTTTCATCATCATAAAAATCCATAATTAATTTTTGTTTTTCTTCTACGGTCCAATTTGGATTCCTTAAGATTTGGTATCTGATATCAAATTTTCCTGTTCCATGAGCTTGAGAATTACTCTTTGCTTTTTGATATTTTATTATTCCAATTTTATTCATTGCTTCAGCAACAGCAAAATCCTTTTGTTCTTTTGTTAATTTTATATTATGATTCCATAAACTCATAAGTAAATAAGAAAAACTACCATGATTTATTGCACCATCTACAACTATTCTAGCAATATCAGGATTGGTATAAATAGCTTGAATTAATTGATTGTAAGCAATCTGATCAACATTAGAGTAGTCAATTAACATGGATTCACAAATAGTTAGTCCCTTTACAAGATCACCATTATTCCATTTATTTCTTACGACTTTGACTGCTTCCCTTAATATTTCTTGATTACTTTTGATTTTACTCCAAATCTCTTTTATATTTCCTTTTTTTGGTATTCCATAACATGCATTATATAATTCATTATCTAATTTTTCGATATCTAGCATTTTGAAACCTCCCTGATTTATGCTATTCTTCTTCATTAATTTTTTCTATAATTTTTTCTATTTTATTTCCATATTCTATTGATTCATCATAAATAAATCTTAATTCTGGAGTATGTCTAATTTCTATTCTTTGACTTAGCAATCCTCGAATAAAAGAGGATGCTCCTTTTAAAGCGTTTAAAGTTGTTTCTTTTTTGGTTTCATCTAAAACCGTGAAATAAACCTTACAGAAACTAAGATCATTTGTGATATCACATCCAGTAATAGTTACAAAATGAATATCATGATCTTTAATTTCTGTTTGTAAAATCATACTAATTTCTTTTTGAAATTGATCATTTAATCGTTCTATTTTAACGCTCATACTATCACCTATCTCTTAATTTCAACTAATTCATAAGCTTCAATAATGTCGTTTTCTTTAATATCTTGATAATTTTCTAAAGTAACTCCACAATCCATACCTTTGGATACTTCTTTGACTTGATCTTTTTCTCTTTGAATAGAATTAATTTTACCAGTATAAATAACTACACCATCACGAACTAATCTAGCATTACTATTTGCTTTAATAACACCATCTAAAACATGACAACCAGCAATATTACCTACTTTAGAGAATTTAAAAATTTGTCTAATTTCTAGGCTACCATTTACTTTTTCCTCATAAATTGGATCTAACATACCTTTCATTGCTGCTTCCATATCTTCTACTACTTTATAAATAATATCATAAAGTCTAATTTCAATACCATTTTCTTTTGCAATCTCTACTGTTTTCGCATTTGGTCTTACATTAAATCCAATAATAATAGCATTACTTGCTTTGGCTAAAGTAACATCACTTTCTGTAATCGTACCAACACCACTACGAATTACTTTTACACGAACATCTTCTACTTCAATCTTTTCTAGTGATTTTTTAACTGCTTCACAACTACCATTGACATCCGTTTTTAAAATTACATTGATTTCATGAATTCCTTCTTGAATACGTCCAAATAAATCATCTAAAGTCATTCCAGAACGGTTGGTATCTTTTTCACGACTTCTTAAAATTCTTTCTTCAGCGATACTTCTTGCTTGTTTTTCTGTTTCGAAAGCCATGAATTTATCACCTGCTTGAGGTGGTTCATTTAATCCTGTAATTTCAACAGGTGTAGAAGGTAGTGCTTCAATAATATCTTGTCCTTTATCATTTTTTAAAGTACGAATTTTACCAAAGCTAGTTCCTACTACAATTGGATCTCCTAGACGAAGAGTACCATTTTGAATCAACAATGTAGCAACACTACCAATTTGTTTATCTAACCTAGATTCAATCACTGCACCAGTTGCATAACGATGCGGATTTGCTTTTAATTCAGCCATTTCACTAACTAATAAAATGTTTTCAAGTAATTCTGGGATTCCTTCATGCGTTTTAGCAGAAATTTTAGAAACGATAGTATCTCCACCCCAATCTTCAGGTGTAATTCCATATTCTACTAACTCTGTTAATACACGATCTGGATTAGCATCTGGTTTATCCATTTTATTAATCGCAACGATAATAGGAACTCCAGCTGCTTTTGCATGATCAATTGCTTCTTTGGTTTGTGGCATTACTCCATCATCAGCTGCTACAATAATAATAACGATATCTGTAACACTAGCTCCTCTTGCTCTCATTTCCGTAAATGCTTCATGACCTGGGGTATCAATAAAAGTAATTTTCTTTCCATTTATTTCTACTTGATAAGCACCAATTGCTTGGGTAATTCCTCCAGCTTCACCACTTACGACATTAGCATTACGAATAGCATCTAATAAAGAGGTTTTACCATGATCAACATGTCCCATAATAGTTACAACAGGAGGTCTTTCTTGTAAGTCTTTTTCATCATCAATAATTTCAAAATTTTCAAAATTAGAAATATCAGCAGTTTCTTCTTTCTTTAAATTTTTTTCATAATCAGCTACTAAGATTTCGGCAACTTCAAAACTTAAAGAATTATTTAACGTAGTCATAATACCAAGCCCCATTAATTTTTTAATTAATTCACTTGGAGCAACACCCATATTATCTGCTAATTCTTTTACTGTCATATTTTCCTTATAGTAAACAACAGTATCATCCATTTTTGATTCATTTGTCATCAATTTTTCACGATGTTTATATATTTCTTTTTTATCTTTTAAGAAAGTATCTTGTTCATCATTTTGAGATTGTTTTTTTGGTTTGATTTTCGTTTTTTGTTTTTCTTCTACCATTTTTGTATTGGCAGCCAAAGATTCTACCTTTTCAAAAAATTCATCATCATCATAACCATCACTATCTAAATCATCATTATTGGAATCTGTCTCATTTTGAATTCTATTATCCAATTCTGTAATATCATCTTGTTCTAATAAATCATCCTCATTAGATACTTGAATATTTAATTCTTTACATAGTTCTAATATCTCTTCTACCGATTTATTTACATCTTCTGCATATTCTAATACACTCATCATAAATATCACCCTCCTTAATTTTTTTATTCTTTATTTTAAGAGAATCTTTTTAACATTTTTTGAATATTATGTGTTGTTTCTTGAACTTCTTCCTTCGTAAATTCTTTTTCTAAATGGTAAGGGACAACTTCAATACCAGCTGCATCAAACATCATTTGACTTAATTTTACTTTTTCTGGTTTTGAATACATTCTTAAGTATACTACTTTTTTAATTCCTATTTGAATAATTTCTTTTGTGCATTCTACACAAGGATACCAAGTAACATAAAGGGTGGTTCCCTCTATATCTTTCATATTTCCACGATAGTTTAAAATGGCATTTCTCTCTGCATGTACTACAAAATAATCTTTAATTTTATCGATTTCTCCTGTTTTTTCACCAATAGAATTCCAATAAAAGATATCATCACTCATTCCTCTAGTTAATCCATTATAACCACTAGTTAAAATCTTGTGATTATCATCCACAATACAAGCCCCTACTTGATTCGAAGGATCTTTACTACGAGCAGATGCTAAAATAGCATTTCCCATAAAGTATTCTTCCCAACTTAAATATTCTTCTCTTTTTCCTGGCATATTGCACCCCCCTACTTATAATCTAAAATATTTCTTATTTTATCAATTCTTCTATCTCACTATAAATAGATTCTGGTATTTCTATTTCTAATGCTTTGGCTAAGGCTTTGGTTTTTTTTGCTTTTTCTAAAACTTCTAAATCTTTTTTAATATATGCTCCATGACCATTTAATTTACCTGTCAAATCTACTTTTACTTCATCTTCAGGAGTCTTTACTACTCTTAATAATTCAACTTTAGGAAATCTTTCACGTGTTACGGAACACATTCTCATAGGTATTTTTTTTACTTTCATTTTATTCATCCCTAAAAGTAATACCAAGTTCTCTAGCTTGATCACTATTTTTTATATCGATTTTGTATTTAGTAAGACGTGATGCTAATTTGGCATTCATTCCTTTTTTACCAATTGCTAAAGAGAAATTATCTAAATCAGCAACCACTAATGCTTCTTGTTTCTTAGGATCCATAATTAATACTTTTAAATCTTTAGCAGGAGCAAGAGCATTTTCAATAAAAATAGCTGGATCTTTATCATATTTTACGATATCAATTTTTTCACCATGCAATTCTTTTAAAATATTACCAATTCTACTACCTTTTTCACCAATACATGCTCCAATAGGATCAATATTGGCTTTTTCAGAATATACAGCTACTTTACTTCTAGAGCCAGCATCTCTAGCTACACTATATACTAAAACAGAGCCATCATTAATTTCAGGAATTTCTAATTCAAATAATCTTTTTACAAAACCATAATGCGTTCTAGAAAGTAAAATTAATAATCCTTTACTATTAGAATCTACTTTACTAACATAGACTTTAATTTGAGAACCCATTTCAATTTTTTCACCAGGGATACACTCTTTTTTAGGTAAAATACCATTACTTCTTCCTAAATTAATATAATAATTATCGGTATCTTCTAATTCTACTGTTCCAATTAATAATTCATCTTGTTTATCACCAAGTTCATTTAAAATACTATTTCTTTCTGCTTCACGAATTTTTTGAATTAATACTTGCTTAGCAGTAGAGGTAGCTACTCTACCAAAGTCTTTTGGAGTAACTTCCGTATCAATGGTATCTCCGACATTTAAAGATTTATTAATTTTTCTAGCTTCTGTTAGACTAATTTCTATATCCCAATCAATTCCATCTGATTCAGGATCATCATCTTTTTCATCTTCAACAACAGTTAAATAAGAATAAACTTTAATATCTCCTGTTTCTTTATTAATAATAACTTTGGAATTTTGAATTCCAGTATTTCTTTTATAAGCAGCCATTAACGCATTTTCCATAGCCTCGAAAATAATCTCACGATCAATTCCTTTTTCTTTTTCTACCAAGTCAACAGCCTTGATAAATTCTTTTCCATTCATTATTCTACATCTCCTTTTTCTTTTGCATATACATCTAATGTATAACTTTCTTTAATCAAATCTAGTTTATCTAGAATTGGATTAATAATTCTTGTTGCCTTTACCACTGTACCAAGCGGAATTATTTCTTTACTATCTAACACAATCGTTAGTGTATTTTCTTGATCTATTTTTTCATAAGTAATATCATCAATAAAAACATCTAAATTATTTAATTTATCCCCAATTGCTTCTATGATTTTTTCTTTCATAATTCCCTCCTTAACCAAACAAAACCGAGTGGTTTCCCACTCGTTGTAATTAAAGTATATCATAAAAATTTTATTTTACATAGAAAAATTATATATTTTATGAAAAAAAGAAGAGTTTTTTCAAAACTTATGGTAAGATTATGATAGAAAGAAGGTATTTTATGAATATTAAAAAATTACCAAAATCAATTGGAGTACTGTTATTATTCTTCTTTTCTTCACTTTTACAGTTGATTCCTATTAAACTATTTCATCTAGATATCAATCAAATTACTGGTAATCAACAGTTATTACTTACGATATTTTCAGATAGTATTTTATTATTAATATTAGGAATTATTTATTTTAAATCCTTAAAAGAAGACTTTAAAAAAATCAAAGGAAATTTCTACTCCATGATGGATACCGGAATCAAATATTGGTTAATAGGTCTAATTGTTATGATGATTTCCAATATTATCATTGGTTTATTTATTACCCAAGCACAGGCAGGTAATGAAGAAGGCGTACAAGAAATGATTCATTCTTCTGGTATTTTATCAATCATAGCTGTTGGCATATTAGCCCCTGTTATTGAAGAATTAACTTTTCGAAAAGCATTCAAAGAAGTATTTCCTAATCCTATTTTATTTGTATTATTATCGGGGTTAATTTTTGGTGGATTACACGTTGTTTTAAGTTTAAATAGTTATTGGGATTTATTTTATATTATTCCTTATAGTTCCTTAGGAATTGCTTTTGGTTATATTTATCAAAAAACTGATAATATCTATGCTTCTATTCTAATGCATATGTTTCATAATACTGCTTTAACTATACTTTCTCTTATGGGAGGAGCTATGATTTTATTATGATGAGCCGTAGTGAAAAATCAAAAGAACTAGAAGAACAAATTGAAAAAGAAAAGCGTCAAGAAATCACTCACAGAAGAATCGGGATTTTTTTAAAAATATTTTTTAGTCTATTGGCTATTTGTATTCTTCTCCTTTTATATATGCATTTTATAGGTACCAAAGGATTAATAGTAAAGGAATATAAAATAGAAAGTGATCAACTACCAGAATCTTTTCATGGATTTAAAATTGTTCAATTTTCAGATTTACATTATTTAACTACTATGCAAAAAAAAGAGGTAGATCATCTTGTTCATAAAATAAATGAATTAAAACCAGATATTGTAGTCTTTACAGGTGATTTAATTGATAGTCAAAAAGAAGCTAGTGAAAACGATATAAAAGACTTAATAAATAGCTTTAATAAAATTGAAGCGAATGTTGGTTTATATGCGATTAAAGGAAATCATGATTATGAAAATGATTATTTCACAAGAGTTTTCCAAGAAACAAAATTTAAAATATTAAATAATACGTATGATTTAATCTATTATAAAGGAAATATTCCAATTTTATTAACTGGAGTTGGTAGTATTTTAGAAAATGACTGTGATATTGACTTAGCATTTAGTTATTCAGGAATGGATCACTTATATACGATATCTTTATTACACGAACCAGATGTTATTGATAATATCAAAAATAAATATCAAGTAAATTTGGCATTAGCAGGACATTCTCATAATGGACAAATTAGAATTCCAGGAATGGGAGCAGTTATGAAAGTAGAAGAAGGAAAAAAATATCCTAATGAAAAATACCAATTAGGAAATACTGAATTATATGTATCCGGTGGTTTAGGGACCAGTATGTACGAATTTAGATGGTTTGATAGACCAAGTATTAATTTCTTTCGCTTAGTAAAAGAAACAGAATAATCTACTCTGTTTCTTTTTGTTTAATTAAAAATTTATTTTTTTCTAAATCGCGTTTTAACTCTTGAGAAAAATAACCAAAAATCATAGGATGGAAATGTAAATCAAAATCATCTAACAAATGAATTAACGATTCTAATGTATCAAAATCCGTTCTATTGATTTCTCTAGCTCCTGTTAATCGATCGTAATCTTCTTTTCTTAAAATGATATTACTATTGTAATCAATTACTAGCATTTCTCCTTGCTTCTCAAATTCTACCCAAGTATGATAAAAATAATCTTTTTCATTAATTTTTATTTGCCCATTGACTAACCATTTTTTAGAACAAGTATCAAAACCAAACATTAAAGCAGTACTATTTTCATGACACTCACCATATCGATCTAATGATAATAATTCTTTTTTTATTTCTGGATTTTCTATAAAATCTGATAACAATTCAAAAGTGACTTTTTCATTTCTTTTATGATAGATGTATTTCTCCATTTTTTCATCAAAAGATATGTGTTTGTTAGGAAGATTAGGAGTCATGGTAAATTCTCTTATTTCATGATAAGTAGAGCTAATTTTCTCTACTTGAAAATCCTCATCTGTTAAAAATAAATCATCACAATCATCACCAAGCCAAAAATTATTATTACAGTGAACACCCAAAGTATCAAACTTGTTTTCAAACCATTTTTCTATCTTACTGATATCTTTTAATATTTCATTAGGAAACAATAAAACATAGGAAGGATTTAAAATTTTAAAGTAACCTTCTGTTAAAAGATAGTTAATCTTATAAAGAGTAGCCTGATCGATTCTACTTACTTCTTTCATTTGATAGAGTTCTTGATAATTTTCTTTTGCCATCACTAAATTATTGGCATAATCAATAATATAAGAATGATGATTTTTTTCATATTCAATGAGTAATGATAAATCATTATTCGTGACAGCTACAATCAAACAAGCATTTAATAAATCTGGAGAACAGGCTAATCTTAAAGATCTTACTATATCCTCTGAATGTCTTTTTTTTAAATTCAATAATATCTTTTTATCTACACTGTAATTGATAACATCAGATAATCTTTGAAAATGATATTTTTTATTTTTCTTCACTAAAGCATACATCTTCTTTGATTTGATAATATGAAAAACGAAAAGATTAGATAATGATAAATTATAAATTATAACATCCAATTTGGATAAACTGGTAAATGCAGATAATCTCGCAATATCTTTCGTATTCATCGAAATTGAAGAATTCATGTTTAATAATAAATTGAAATTTTTATCCATAATAGATTCTTGTTCTTCCATAGTAACCCCCTAAATGTCGCTTATTATATCATAAATATGAAAAAAAGTCCAATTTATCTTGGACTTATCCTTTATAATCAAAATTTAGTGGTTTTAATTCTTCTAACACAAACACACCATCTTTACGGATTAGCACATCATCAAAGTAAATTTCTCCACCACCATAATCTTTTCTTTGAATTAATACCATATCCCAATGAATTCCTGAATCATTTCCATTATAACAGTCTTTATAGGCTTGACCAGGAGTAAAATGTAAGCTTCCTAAAATCTTTTCATCATATAAAATATCTCCCATTGGATATAAAATTTTTGGATTAAAGCCTAAAGAAAATTCTCCAACATAACGAGCACCTTCATCGGTATTAAAAATTTCATTTAATTTTTCATCATCTTCATCGCACGTTGCTTTCACAATTTTACCATCTTTAAATTCTAAAGATACATGATTATATACTCTTCCCTGATATGGACTTGGTGTATTATAAGTAATGGTTCCATTTACACTGTTTTTAACGGGTGCGCTATAAAGTTCTCCATCAGGAATATTCATCTCCCCAACACAAGGAATACTACCCATTCCTTTAATACTGAAAGTTAAATCAGTACCAGGAGATACAATTCTTACTTTATCAGTTTTATCCATCAATTTTTTTAATGGTTTAATTAACTCACCCATCTGTTGATAATTCACTGTCATGACATCTAATGCAAACTGATTAAATTCACGACTACTCATCCCTGCTTTATAACTATCTAACAAAGAAGGATAATTTAAAAGTACCCATTTTCTTTGATTTACTCTAACATCAGAAGATGGTAGTAATGCTTGACTTAATTTCTTAGCCATTTCTCCAGGTACATTTTTAGCTTCATAATCATTCATAGAATAGCGAATATTAATAAAAGAGTCAAAAAGTTCTACTTCATTTTCTTGAATAGTTTTTAATAACTCGATTCTAGCTTCGTTATTTCCTTCTGATAACTGAGCACCTAATAATGGATCATTAATCTTTAAACAAGGTACTCCACCACTTTTATAAATTGCTTCAATTAAATAAGACACAAACTCTCTTGTTTCTAATGATTGTGTAATAATTAAAACTTTTTCATTCTTTTCTACATGAATAGAATAACTAACGATAGAATTTGCCAATTCTTTTAATTTATCACTCATTTTCACTCTTTCCTTTCTGATACATAAAATATGATTAAGAGGTGATTTTATGTATCCATACAATTATAATATACCACAATATAATAGAAATATGTATCGTGGGATAAATAATAATGATCAAAGATTTATAGGTGGAGGTTTTATAGCACCATTATTACTTGGTGGCGTAGCAGGATATGCTATTGGTAATACCAACAATAATAATAGACCAAATTACTATTATCCAACTCCATATTATTATCAACAACCTTATTATTATCCATATAATTATTCTAATAATTATTACTATTATAATCCTTATTATTATTAAAAAAGCTTTCCTGAAAAGGAAAGTTTTTTAGTAGTTTTTTAAGTTTATTTTCTAACTATCAATGAACTCAACAAAAATTTTAGATAGAAGGATTTTAATTAATCTATTACATAGAAAGGATTGGTAACGGTTCCATTTCCAGTAACAGTAACATCTTGATTTAAATTGATAACTGGGCGTAAAGGATTCAAAGAATCTGGAGCGTCAGTACTAAAACTTCCTTTTTTATTGACACCCCAAATAATAGCTTTATGATCGTAAAAACCTGCAGGGCTTATTCCTAAAAAATAATTATCACTATATAAATAATATTCTTCATTATTTTTTAAAAAACAACTACCAGCAAAGGCTATCTCATCATATGTTATTAATCCTATTTTCAAAGTTAAAAGTCCGTGATTATGACTATCATTTTCACACCTAAAATTTGGTACATATTCCGTATGAGATTTCATTTCTGTCCCACTTTCCTGTGCATAATTTTTATCATAGGCTACTTTAGCTTGTTCACAATAGCTAGATGCTACTGTTTGATCAGCATGTCCTTTTGCTTCTATATGTTCTTTATACCAATCTTCTAGTATTTTCATTGCTCCATTTTCTACATTAGTATTGCTATAATACATATAAGTATATTGATCATGAGAATTAGGATAAAAACTATATTGAGTATTATTATCTATTCCATCTTGCATGATTAAACGAATAGAACCATCTTCATTAATTCTTATAATTCTCCATAAAAATCCAGCAAATTTTACATAATTATTATTAATTGCTCCTCTAAAATAATAAGTTGATTTTCCATCATTGGTTTCAGTTGAAACATACAATCCATTTTCACCAGCTTCTTGACTTGTTGTTGTCAACGTTGGTTGTGTTTGAATAATTTGATTTTCAGTTAAAATCGCATTTTTCAATGATAATACTTTCTCCTCAGTTAAAGATTTTTCTTGCGTTAGGGTAAGAGTTCTATCTTTTAACCCACCTATCACTCCAAATTCTACTGTTATATCAGAACTACTATCATTATTAATAACAACTGTTATCTCTTTTTTTCCTTCTTTTTCTATGACTCCCCTTGGAATATCTTTTGTATTATTACTATAGTTTACATTTACATTACTTGGATTATTTTTAATAGAATAATAAAGTTCATACATAGAATCTATTGAGTTTAATGATTCAACTTTCAATACAATCTCTTTTGTATGATTAGCTCCTACTATAATTTGATTATTTTCTAAATCCTTGCTTTCAATTTTATAATCCAAAGTTCCGGCTACTATATTTAATTTTCCATGTTCTTCATTAATGCTAGAAAAAAAAGCATAAGAAGTACCAAAAACTACTACACATAATATTAATAAAAGAAAAACCATAAAATAACTTTTTTTGAATTTCATACTATCATATCCTTTATTTTATTATAACCAAAACAAGCAAGAAATACAAAACATTCTTGCTTGTTTTTACTTATTTACTTTCCAATTTGACACTAACTAGTTTACTAACACCAGATTCTTGCATAGTAATTCCATACAAAGTATTTGCATATTCCATTGTTTTCTTCTTATGAGTAATTAATAAAAACTGTGTTTTGGTTTTATAATGATCCAAATATCTACCAAAATTATCCACATTTGCTTCATCCAATGCAGCTTCTACCTCATCAAAAATGCAGAATGGGATAGGCCTTATATTTAAAATTGCAAATAATAAACTAATAGCCGTTAACGTTTTTTCTCCACCTGACAATAAAGAAATAGTTGTCAATTTTTTTCCAGGAGGAGAAGCAATAATTTCAACACCAGTTTCTAATACATTATCTGGATCAGTTAATTTCAAAGTAGCCTTTCCTCCTCCAAATAATTGTTTAAATACATTTTCAAATTCTACCTGAATTTTTTTAAATGTCTTTAAAAACTCTTCTTTCATAACCTCATCCATTTCACTAATAATTTCGAGAAGAGTATCTTTTGCATTGAATAGATCATTTCTTTGATTATCTAGAAATTGATAACGTTCTGATACTTTTTCATATTCTTCAATAGATGACAGATTTACCATACCAATTTTTTTAATATTATTTTTATAAGTATTTACTTTTTCCCTAGCCTCATCTGCTTCTAGTTCCAATGGATAATTTTCTTTGGCTTTTTCATAAGTTAATTCATAATCTTCACTTAAAGTATTTAAATAATAATCCAATTTAACATCCATCTTACTAACTTTAATTTCTAGCTCTTTTAATTCATTTTGCTTCTTATTCAAATTACTATTACTTAACTTATTTTTAGCTTCTTTTTCTTCAATATTATTTTTTAGAATATCAATTTCTTTTCTCTTATTTTTAATTTCTAATTCTGTTTGTTGTTTTCTTTTTTGTGTTTCATAATATTCTTTCATAATTTTTTCTTCTTCTTGAGAAATAGAAGAATCCATAACATGTGATAGACTAGATAACTCAGAAAGAATAGCTTTTAATTCTTCTTGATATTCTAATAATAACCCATTTTTTCCGCGTAATTGCTCATTCCCGATGACATAGTTAGATTGTATATTGTCTTTTTTAGATATTAACTGATTCTGTTCTTTTTCTAATTCTTTTATTTTTTCTTCTAATTCTTGAATTACTTGACTATTATTTTGTTTTTGTTTTTGTAATCGTTCTAATTCTTGTTTATCACTAATCATACTTCTGTTAGTATTTAAGTTACCTCCAGTTATGGAACCACCTACATGAATAATTTCCCCATCAATTGTTACAATCTTATAACGTTGTTGAATTTTTTTACTAATTCTATTAGCAGCATCAATATCAGTTACTAATAAAACATTACCCAATTGATTTTCAATAATATTTTTATAAATAGAATCATATTTTACTAAATGAGCTAAAGTATCAATATAACCCATTTCTTGTTTTAATAGATTTAAAGTTTCATAATCTACAGATTTTGGTTTAATGACATTTAAAGGAAAAAAAGTACATCTTCCTAGTTTATTTTCTTTTAAATAACAGATAGCTTCCTTAGCACTATTTTCATTATCAACTACTAAAAATTGTTTACTACTACCAAGAGCAATTTCCAATGCCTTACTAAATTTATAATCAATCTCAACTAAATTTCCAATTACATCGTGAATTCCATTAAATTTAGGATTGTTCATAATACTTTTGATACTATTTGGTAAGTTACCTCCATTTTCAATAAAATTATTTAAAACACTAATTTTATTATCTAAATCATAGTTGTCTTTGTTTTTATAACTTTCTTCTTTCCAATAAGCATCTATTTTTTGACGAATCACAGATAATTCATTTTCAATACTTTTCACACTTTCATCTTGTTTCGATAAAAAAGTTTGTTCTTGTTCAATTTCTTGTTCTAATAAACTAATATTATTTTTTAACTTAAATTCTTTTTCTTTTAGAAGAGTAATATTATCATAAATACGATTGTCATTTGCATCATACTTACTTCTTTCATTTAAAATATTTTTTTCTCCATTCAGTTTTTCTTCTTTTTTAGTAAATGCTAATAAATCTTGATTTAAATCATTCAGTTCCTTTTCTAACTGTAGTAATTTTACTTTTTCTTGATTGATCTCTACATCACTATTATTAGTATTTGTTGATAGCATGATCATTTCTTCATTTAGATTGTGAATTCTATTTTTTGATTCCTGATATTCTTGATTTAAATTTTCAATTTCATAAGCAATTAAAGCAACTTCAATCTTCTCTAAAGACCTTTTATTTTCTAAATATTCTTTTGCTTTGATACTTTGTTCTTTTAAAGGTTCTAATTGTATTTCCAACTCTGCAATAATATCATTTACTCTATCTAAATTATTATGAGTTCTATCTAATTTACGTATAGCTTCTTCTTTTCGTTTTTTATATTTTAATACTTCTGCTGCCTCTTCAAATACTACCCTTCTATCATAAGGAGAATTAGATAAAATCTTCTGTACTTCTCCCTGTGAAATAATATTAAAGCTTTCCTTTCCAATTCCACTATCCATAAATAAGTCCGTAATATCTTTTAAACGACATTTTTCTCCATTTAAAAAATATTCATTTTCTCCAGTACGATAAACCCTTCTTTTAATAGAAATTTCCGTATAGGGTAATTTCAAATAATTATCACTATTATCAAAGATAAGAGAAACACTAGCAACATTTAAATTATTACGACTCTTACTTCCAGAAAAAATAACATCAGTCATAGAACCATCTCCACGAAGGCTCTTAACAGATTGTTCTCCTAATACCCAACGAACTGCATCTACAACATTACTTTTTCCACTACCATTAGGACCAACAATACAAGTTATATTATTATCCAAAGTGATATTTATTTTATCAGCAAAAGATTTAAATCCAGATACCTGTATCTCTTTTAAATACATACTATCACTACCATTCTATTAGTAAATTATACTATACAAATTTTCTTTAAACAAGAAAAAGAATTTTTTCTTATCTACTTTCATTTTAATGGTAATTTTTATTTCTAAGAAATACAAGAAGAATTTTTAATTATTTTATTGACATGATGCATAATTTTAAAATCAAAATAGCTGGTTTATTTTTCTTCTACTAGATTTTCACTAATTAATTCTTCTAACGTAACAAGTTCATATCCTTTTTGTTGAATATAAGAAATAATACTAGGAAGCTCTTTTAAAGTAGTCTCATTCAAACTAAAAGCCATAATACTACCATTTGCTAATTCTTTTTTTACAGTAGAAAAAGGATAACTATTTACACTAACTGTTGGCTTAATAGTATGCATCTTATTATTTTTACATAAATCGAGAACACTACTATTTTTATAGTCTGTATAACAGAATTTTGTATCTTGATTAGTTAAAGATGAAATCATATTATTTGTCCATCCAAAACGATCTAAACGATAAGAACCATCATATCCTAAATTTTCTATTTCATAACCATTACTAACTAATTCTAAGACTTTATCCATGTTAGTTTCTACTATATTACCATCCATAAAAAAGGTAGCTAATACATTCTTATCTAAAAGAATATTATTAACAGTATTTATATAGTAGGAATCATTTACTTTGAAAACTAATGCTACTTGATTCTTAAATGTATTTCCTTTCACAATATATTTATCATATTCATTGACTAAAGAGATATCTGGTGTGATTTCATCAAACACAAACATAGACTCATTATATTGATTAATTTTCTTCATATTTTGATAACTTTTATCAATATTTACTTTTTTTCCACACATACCCACTGTCATTTCATCACCATTAATCAGAGCACTGACTGGATCAATATAGTAATTTTCAGAATTAGCTAATATACTTTTCATAATAGGATCATTTCTTTTTACAATGTCAACTGCTTGATCCGTATAATAAAAACTAAAACATGCAAGTACTAACACTCCTAAATACGAAATATATTTTTTGAACATACCATCACCTAATACACTATATGAAAATAATTTTTTATTTTTCCAAAAAGAAAAGAGATTCTTACCAATCTCTTTCA
>CANRKU010000013.1 GCA_947631295.1 uncultured Bacilli bacterium | reverse complement strand
AATTCATATCTTGCATAGGTTAAATCTACACTCTGCATTAATTTCTTAGTATCTTCTGTTACAATAAAATCTAAATGAATTTCCCTTAAATATTCTGTCTTTTGTTTAATATTATCAATACCAAATCCATATAATGATGGGAGAAGCTTAGTCATTTTGATTACTTCTTCTTTGGTGTAGCCTAACTTGATTAGATCATCTATTTTTTGTTTGATGTTATCAATACTATAACCGTATAATGCTGGAAGAAGCTTAGTCATCTTGATGATTTCTTCTTTGGTGTAGCCTAACTCGATTAGATCATCTATTTTTTGTTTGATGTTATCAATACTATAACCATATAATGCTGGGAGAATTTTAGTCATCTTGATTACATCTTCTTTGGTGTAGCCTAACTTTATCAGATCCTCTATTTTTTGTTTGATGTTATCAATACTTAAACTATATAATGCTGGGAGATGCTTAGTCATCTTGATTATTTCTTCTTTGGTGTAGCCTAACTTGATTAGATCATCTACTTTTTGTTTGATGTTATCAATACTATAGCTATATAATGCTGGAAAAAGTTTGTTCATCTTGATTATTTCTTCTTTAGTGTAACCATTTTCTAAAAACAATTTATTATTTTCTTTACAATGATCTAGTAAAGTATCTTCCAACATATTGCAGATTGGATATGTTTCTAATATAATGGTGATGTTTTCATCACTAAATCCAAATTCTTTTAAATATTTTCTTACCTCTTTCATAAAATCACCTTACAATAGAAAAAGGTAGCCCACTAAAGGACGAGTTTCCCCGTGGTGCCACCTTAATTTTTTCTTAATCCTATAACGCCGGTATGCGATTTTCTAATTTTGAAAAGTGTCTTCATTAACGGTCTAGTAGGTATTTTCATCAACCATACCCTTTCTATTACTAAAACATCAATTACTCCTCTTTTCTAGAAGATAAACTTATTTTACTATAATTTTTCCTATTTTTCAACTATTTTATTCTGTCATAATTTTTTCTACCTTCTCAAAAAAATAATCTAAAATATTTTTTACTGTCTTTCCTATCGAATTGGATACTTTTAGTGTTGTCTTCGAAATGCTATTATCATATTTTTCTTCTTTGTTGTCCATATATTTCTTTAAATCAATTTCAACATTATTCTTCACATCTTCTTCAAACATTTGAATCTGTTCTTCTGTTAATTGCATTTTATTTTTTGCTTGATAATCAATTAATCCCGCATTGGAAGAATAATACAAAGCTAGAAATATTAAAAATACTGTTAAAGACATAATTCTAATAAAATTATTCTTCATTTTGATCCTCCTGAATATATTCAGTTAATACTGTACTGATAGCCTCACAAGTATTATAAACCTCATCAATTGTATTTTCTGGTCCTCCTATTTCTATTAATATGGTATTGGGACTAAAATCTTGATTATATACTCCATTTACACCTTTTCCTTGTTTCTTATAAATACCACGTGATAATCCTGGATACTTATCATTTAATTTATTATTTATAGATTCGGTCATATTTAAATTTTCTCTATAATTACTATTTTCTAATCCAACAATAAATAAAATTTTGGCATAATTTTTACCTTCTATTGTTGTAGAAGAAATACTTTTTTTAACAGAATCACGATGTAAATCTATAAAATATTCTAGGGTTTTATTTTTACTATAGGCATCTTCCATTAGTAATTTTGTCACTTTATAACTAGAAGAATAATTCCAATTATTCGTTCTTAAAAACTCTGTTACATCATTTTCTTCTACCATTGTTGGAATATTATTTCTATTTAATTTTTCTCTTAAAATATAACTTGCCATCATAACAGTAGGTGTAACATTATAACTTTCTAAATTACTACTTGCATATTCTTCTGATTGGTGAGAGTTATATAAATAAACAATTGGATTCTTTATTTCATTCTTTGGATAAGGATCTTTTACATAATTAGAAGTAGGAATACTATCCATTTCTTCTTCATTAGACTCGTTTTTTTCTTTAGGAATGGAATTTAACTGTAATAATGTTACTGGTTTTTTAAAATCAATATCAGCTATTAACATAATAAAATCACTAAAAAAATGAGACTTTTGATCTGTTTTCATATGACTATTTCCATTTTCTAATAACATTTTTAAGAATTTTTCATTACTGATAGTTTTAGAAAAGTAACGAAGTGTAAAACAAAAGGAAAAAGAAAACAAAAATAGGATAAAAGCAAATTTTATCATCAATGATTTTTGTTTTCTCTTTTTTATTTTCATTTTTTTTCGTTTTTTCATATCATTCACCTACTAGTATCAATATAGACTAGTAGATCGTATTTAAATGTCGAAATTTTTGTGTAATGCTTTATTTATTGCTGAAGATAATAGCTCGCTAGTTTTATCCATCACAAAATCTATTTCTTTAGGAGTTACCATCATATTATAACCAATAGGTGTTAATACTTCAAAAATTAGTTCTTTGATTTCTTCTTCTGTTAAAGTTCCAATTTCCCCTAATAACTGTATTTTTTCTTCTTTCGATAATTCTTTGGTATGATTTTTATAATTTCGCATCGTAACGGGAATTAACTTGTTTTTTTGGTAATTTTCTTTATTATAACTAAAATGTTTTAATAGATATTGGATTGTATCGCTTACTAACACAAAAGCTTCAATTACGGTTGGAACACCTATTGAAATTACCGGTATATGTAAAGTTTCATAGCTTAATTCTTTTCGATTATTATAAACACCACTTCCAGGATGAATTCCAGAATCTGTAATTTGGATTGTTTTGTTTACACGATCCATGCTACTAGATGCTAATGCATCTATTACTAAAACAAAGTCTGGCTTTATACGTTCTATAATTCCTAAAATAATATCACTACTTTCAATTCCTGTATTTCCTGTAACACCAGGAATAAAGGAAGCTACATTTCGATAGTCTTTATCTACCTCAATATTATCCATTTCATATAAGTATCGTGTTACTAAAATCTCATCTACTGTTTTTGGTCCTAAAGCATCAGGAGTTGACTTGCGATTTCCAAGGCCTACTACCAGACATTTTTTATTTTCATCAATATTTAAATCTAAAAACATTTTTTTTAATTCTTTTACTACAACAGTTTCAACATTTTTAGCATTTACTTTATCCGTTACATCTTGGTAACTAATCGTAATATACTTTCCTTTTTTCTTATTTAGTTTATTTTTTTCTTTCGTAATTGTTACTTCTAAAACATTGATATCATTTTCTTGATAAGAATCTGAAAAAACCCCATCTTCTGTTTGTTGTTGATCAAAAAGATCGACAATTAAATCAGTACGAATTGAATATTGTTTTAAATCTTTTTCATTTTTCATGCTATCACCTAACTTTATTTTTTCCATTTTTTTGATATTTTATTTGCTTTTTTATGAAAAATTTGATAATATTAGTTGTAGCTATGAAAAAGTGAGGTGAAACAATGCCAAATATTAAAAGTGCTAAAAAGAGAGTTATTACTAGTCGTAAAAAAAGCATGAACAATACACTTGGAAGATCTAGCATGAAAACTGCTGTTAAGAAAAGTGAAAAAGCTATTAAAACTGGAGATAAAGCTCTAGCAGAAGAAAACTTAAAAGTTGCTATTAAAAGAATTGATAAAGCTGTTGCTAGTGGATTAATTCATAAAAATAAAGCAGCAAGAGAAAAATCAAGATTAACAAAACAAACTAATGCTTTAAATAAATAAATCAAAAAGTCATCGATGATGACTTTTTTTAATGCTATTTTTCTTTTTTGATTAAATGATCTATTTCTTTTTTTATTGCATCATTATCTAGATGTTCTTGTAAATAAAGTTCTTCAATTGTTCCCTGTTCTATAAATTTATTATGAAATCCTAAAATTTTTACTTTTCCAGAATAATCAAAATCATTTAGAGCAAGTAAAATATGATGACCAAGTCCACCACTAATTAGATTATCTTCTAATGTTAAAATACTTTTATATTGACTACTAATTTCTTTTAACATTTCAAAATCTAATGGTTTAATAAAGGTTGCATTAATTAATGTAATATTAAGTTGATCTTTTTCTATAATTTGATAAGCTTTTTGAACCATTTTTCCGGTTGCAATGATGGCTAAATCTTTTCCCTTACAAATTGTTTCCCATTTTCCTAAAGAAACTTTTTTCAAAGGCTGCATTTTTATATAATCTCCACCTCGAGGATATCGAATCGCAACTGGGAATTTTTGGTCAATACTCCATTTTAATAAAATTCCTAATTCTTCTATACATTTTGGGGATATTACTGTCATATTAGGAATAATAGATAAATAGGATAAATCTAAAATTCCTTGATGAGTTTCACCATCAGGTCCTACTAATCCTGCTCTATCAATCGCAAATACTACACTAGAATTTTGCATACAAACATCATGTACTAATTGATCAAATCCTCTTTGTAAAAATGTAGAATAAACCGCAAAAACTGGTTTTAAATTGGAAACAGACATTCCAGCTGCTAAAGTAACAGCATGTTCTTCTGAAATTCCTACATCAAAATAACGATTTGGAAATTTCTTAGCAAATTCACCCAGTCCTACCCCATCTTGCATAGCAGCTGTAATAGCTACAATTTTTTTATCCGTACTAGCTAATTTGGTAATTTCGTGACCAAAAGCAGCAGTATAAGTATCTTTTTTACTTTCTTGAATTCCAACTTTTTTATCAAAAGATGAAACACCATGATACTTTTCTGGTATATCTTCAGCAAATGGGTATCCTTTTCCTTTTTTAGTAACAGCATGAATAATAACTGGTCCATCTACTTTTTTTGCTCTTTTTAAAACTTTTTCTATTTCTGAAATATTATGCCCATCAATAGGTCCAATATAAGTTAATCCCATATCTTCAAAATATTTAGATGGAACTAAAGTCTTTCTGATACCATCCTTAATACGTGATAAATATTTAAAAGAAAAATTTCCTAATTTAGTATCATCTAGACTATATTTAATTTTATTTTTTATTTTAATATATTTTTCATTTAAACTAAGTCTACTTAAGTAACTTGATAATCCACCAACGTTACTAGAAATACTCATTCCATTATCATTTAAAATAATGATTAATTTGGTTTTTCTGAATCCTAAATCATTCATTGCCTCTAAAGACATTCCACTAGATATTGAACCATCTCCTATCAATGCGACAACATGATAATTATCTTTATGAATATCTCTTGCTCTAGCCATTCCTGTTGCTGCACTAATTGAGGTACTACTATGTCCAGTTTCAAAATAATCATAAGGACTTTCTTTCTTATATGGGAAGCCTCTTAATCCTTTATATTTTCGTAATTGATCAAACTGATCTTTACGGCCAGTTAATATCTTATAAACGTAGCTTTGATGACCTACATCAAAAATAATTTTATCTTTTTTAAAGTCAAAGACATCACATAAGCTAATCGTTAATTCCACTACTCCTAAGTTAGATGCCAAATGACCTCCATTTTTAGATACTTTATCAATTAAAAATTCTCTAATTTCCTCTGCTAGTTCTTCTTTTTCTTTTAAATTTAATTTTTTTACATCATTTATTTTATTTATTTTTAGTAATTCTTTCATAATACACCTACCGACTAATTAATGCGATTCAAAATGCATATTCATTTCTATTTCTAATGCTATATTATTTTTAATTTTATTTTAAAATCTATGTATTATCATACCATAAATAGTAAACTGGTACAATATTTTCTTGCTCTAATTTATATCATGGCATATAATTAGATTAGGTGATAATGAATGAAAAAATGGCTAATTATGATTTTAGTATTATTAATCTTTACAGTATGTTTATTGTATAATGATGAAATTGTTTCTTATTATGTTGATCATTTTGCAAATACTAATAACCATATATCCACTTTAGTAAATAATCAATTTGCAAAACAAGATAGTTATCAATTTGTTCAATTAACTACTGATTTTGTTCCTCATAACAGACAAGATATTATGAATATTTATTATACTGTTATTAATTCTGGTATGGAAGAATTTACTTTCTATTGTCCAAAAGAATATAAGGATTGTATTACGGATATTAATTATTTATCTGATAATCAAGTTTTATTATCTGATATTAATAATTTTGTACCTGTTTATAATAGTTTTGATAAATTAAATACTGATTTTGATAGTTTAGGAAAAGTTACAATTCATATTTCTCATAATTATCAAGCAAGTGAAATTGAGGCAATTGAAAAAGAAGTGGCTACTATTATTCAAAATACTATCCAAGATAACATGACACTAGAAGATAAAATAAAAGCAATACATGATTATATTATTAATGAAACTAAATATGATATTAATCGTAGTGATAACAAAATTAATAGTTATCATTCAGACACCGCTTATGGAGCTTTAATTGAACATTATGCTATTTGTGGTGGTTATGCAGATAGTATGAAATTATTTTTAGACTACTTTCAAATTCCTAATTATAAAATTTCTAGTGAAAATCATATTTGGAATTTAGTGTATTTAAATAATGAATGGTATCATTTAGATTTAACTTGGGATGATCCTGTTACTTCCAGTGGTGATGATGTTTTAGAATATGATTACTTTTTAATTAGTACTGAGGAATTAAAACAATTAGAGTTAGAACAGCATACATTTGATACTGATGTTTATCAAGAAGCCAAATAAAACAACCTATGGGTTGTTTTATTTTAAGTCTTCAATGGTTTATTATGCTTTTGAAACTGTTTCTATATAGGAAATAGCTTCTTCTACCGTTTGATTAAAATGATGATAATTTGTCTCTATCCAATGTATTTTATTAGGAAATTGATTCTGAAAAAAAGTATATTGTCTTTTAGCATATCTTCTAGAATTAGTCTTAATTTTATTAATTGCTTCTTCTAAAGTACATTTCTTATCAAAATATTCGTATAATTCTTTATAACCAATCCCTGTTTGAATAGCTTTACTATTGATTTTTTGATTATATAAATTTTCTACCTCTTGTAGTAATCCGTTTTCTATCATATTATCTACTCTATCATTAATCTTTTGGTACAAAACATTTCTACTAGTAGTTAAACCTAACATGATAAAAGGATATAATGGTTCACTATTTGCTTTCTCAGTAATTAAATTTTGTTCATATTTATTTAAAAGACGTACTAAACGTTTACGATTATTGATATGAATTTCTGGTTCTATATTATATTTTTTTATTTTTTCTAGAATTTGTTCATTAGATAATTCATCATAGGACTTTAAATTAGCTTCTTCTTTGAAACGATAATCATATAAAACAGCTTTTATATAAAGACCTGTTCCACCTACAAGAATTACATTTTTTTTCTTTTTTAGTATTGCATCTATTTTATCTCTAGCATCTTTTTGATAATTGTATACTGTATAAATATCGTTCACATTACAAATATCTAATAAATGATGACAAATATTTTCTTTTTCTTCTTCTGTTATTTTGGCTGTACCAATATCTAATCCTTTGTATACTTGCATGGAATCAGCATTGATAATTTCTGCATTATATTTTTTAGCTAGTTCAATGCTTAATTTTGTTTTTCCTACTCCAGTTGGACCTACAATTACCATTATCATATAACTTGTCTCCTATGACTTATTATATAACATTTATCACGGTGATTAACATGTTGATATACTCGGTAAGGAACATGCTTTTTCTTAAATATCATTTCCAGTTCTTTTATCTTTTTCATATTCTCTTGATAGAAAATAGAATTAGGATTATCGCATACTCCAATTATAAAACTACCATTATTTACTTGCTTTAAAGCTAAATCTTTAGTGTCATTAAAAATACCATTACTGATATAACAGGTTGTATCTTGGAATACTTCGGGAATATTATTTGGTAATTTTAATGTACCATAACCTGATTTGATTTTGGTAGATTTCTTTTCTAAATAAAAGGATACACTATCTAAATCTTCACTAAAAATTGTTTCTATGATATGATCTTCTCTTTTTATTAGATGATATCTTTTTATTAATTTAGAAAAGTTCTGATTATTCTTTGCTTGTTTTTTCATAAAACTTTGAAAATCTGCCAAATTAGGATACCATAATCCCTCATTATACTTTTTTATTAGCGATGCATCTTTCATTCTTTCTAAAATATATCGTAATACTAATGTTTCCATATTTATCTTGTATAATCAATCTTATAGAAAATTTTTCCCATTCTATAATTGATTAACTCCTTTCGATTCATGTTTTTGATTTTAGCCAATTATTTAGACTTTTTTAAAATTACTAACTCATGGCTCTTTTAAATAGTTTTTCTAAATCGTATTTCGAATAAGTGATAATGGTTGGTCTACCATGTGGGCAAGTAAATGGATTTTCACATGATCTTAATCTTTCTAATAGTACTTCCATATCTTCTTGCATGATATGATCATTCGCTTTAATACTAGCTTTGCAAGCAACTGTTGCTGCAATATGATCTAGGAATTTTTCTAATTGAAAATCTTCTTTCGTAACAATAATGTCAATAATATTTCGGATAGCTTTTTCGACATTAGCTTTGGTAAGCCAAACAGGAATACTACGAATCACAATCGTTTGGAAGCCAAATTCTTCATAGGAAATACCTAGTTTTTCTAATAAATCAAAGTTTTCTTTTAAAATTAGATATTCATTACTAGGAAATTCTAAAGTAATTGGTACTAATAAGTCCATAACTGCTGGTGTTGGGTTCGATAATTCTTTTAAATAATATTCATAGTTTACTCTTTCATTTGCTGCGTGTTGGTCAATTAAATACATTCCATCTTCATTTTCGGCAACAATATAAGTAGCATGAACTAGTCCAACTGGATACATCTTTTTAATTCTTTCTTTTTTCTGATTAGAATTATCATCATTTGTTTCTTTTTCTTGATAAGAACTAGTTTCTTCTTTTACCTCAAAATCTAAAGACATTTTTTCAAATTCTTGAAATTCTTGTTCTTTTTGATCAGCATTAAATTCTTCAAATTTATTTGGTGTATAGACGGTTGAAATTCTAGTTTTATTTTCATCTATAATAGTTTCTAGTGCTGCATCCGGTATTAAAGTTAAACTTTCTAATTTAGAGGTAATGGTTTTTGTAATGAGATCTTTTAAAGTATCCATTTTTGAAAATTTAATATCCATTTTGGTTGGATGAACATTTACATCAATTAAGATAGGATCTACTTCTATTTTTATAACAGCAATTGGATATTTATCTTGTGGAATATAGGTATGATAGCTATCTGTAATATAACGAATGATATCTAAATTTCGAATGACTCTACCATTTACTAAAAGAGTAATGGCATTTTTATTACTTTTTTGTAGTTCTGGATAAGAAATATAGCCACTAATTTTATAATCTTCGTTCTCATTATGAATCTCAATCATTTTTTTGGTAACAGATAGACCATAAATATCATGAATGACTTTTAAGAGTCTGCCACTACCATCGGTTTTTAATAAAAGCTTATCATTATTTTTTAGAATAAAACGAATATTGGGATAGCTTAACGCCATTTTATTGACATAATCAGTAATATAAGAAAGTTCTGTATATAAATTTTTTAAATATTTTAAACGTACTGGTGTATTATAAAATAAGTTTTTTACTGTAATTGTGGTTCCTTGAAGCAAATCACTTGGATTTACAGAGATTAACTTTCCTCCATGAATTTCTACTTCCGTTCCCGCCTCACCATTACAAGTTTTTAACGTTACATTTGCAACACTAGCAATGGATGGTAAGGCTTCACCACGAAATCCTAAGCTATGAATATGAAATAGATCATTTTCTTTTATTAACTTACTAGTAGCATGTCTAGAAAAGGCAAGAACGGCATCTTCTTTATCCATCCCTATTCCATTATCTGCTACTTTAATTTCTTTGACACCAGAATCCTGTAAATCAATTTTAATTTCGGTACTTTGGGCATCGATAGCATTTTCTACTAATTCTTTTACGACATTCATACATTTTTCAACGACTTCTCCTGCAGCAATTTTATTAGCAAGTACCTCATCCATAATTTGAATTTTACTCATACAACCACCTACTTCATTTTCTATATTATATAATATTTTTAATTAGAAAAAAAGAAAAAAGCATAGAAAATATACTTTTTGTTATTGTATTATTTATTGAAATATTGTTTATTTAATTGCTTATGACCCAAATCATTTATTTCATAATATATTTTCTTTAAGTATGTATTGGGAACTCGGTCATTGGCAAAATTAGATAATTCTGGATAAAGATTTAAAATATGTTCTTCATAATCTGGCTCTGTTCCAACAAATTTTTGAGGTATGCCAACATCATGTTCAAAGTGCGTATATCGATAATCACATAGAAGTTGATACTTATGATCTTTTACATTTAGTACATCATAATATTCATAAATTTCCACATAGCATCTTCCGGTAGCACGTGTAAACCAATTACTTGCATTCGTTGTATGAATTCTACTACAGATATACTTTTTATTATGGAAAGCTATAATATATAGGTTGCTAATATCTACGGTATAATCACATTCTAGAAACTCTTTGGTGAAACTTTCATTTATAAAATTTTTTAATTCTTCTGCTTCAATTTTTAAGGATTCTAATAATGCTTTTTTATCAGATATTTCTTGATCAAGTCCTTGTATTTCTTCTTTTCTTTGAGATATTTCTTCATTCAGTTTTTCAGTTTCTTCTTTTTGATTATTTATTTTCTCTTCTATATTAATATAAGTATTGATTTTTTCTAATCTTTCTTTTAATTTCATAAACTATAAAATCTCCTTTTGTTTTTATCTATTCAGATTGTAACATATTTTAGAATGATACTACAAATTTTTCAAATATTCCATAAATTTTAGGGCAACATCATGAGTAAGTACTGTTTCTAATTCTTCTAGGGTTGCTTCTTTTAATTTCTTTAGAGAACCAAACTTTTTCAATAATTCTTTTCTTCTTACTTCGCCAATACCAGGTGCCATATCTAGTAAAGATGCTAGAGTTCCTTTTTGTTTAATATTACGGTGATAACTTATTGCATAATTATGTACTTCATCTTGAATACGATTTAAAAATAAGAATAAATTACTATCTTTCGCCATAGGAATACTTTCTAAATTTTCATTTACTAACATATTGGTTTGATGCTTATCATTTTTCTTTAGTCCGCATATTGGAATTGATAAATTGAAACTATCTATAATTTCTTTGGCAACTGTAATCTGTAATTCGCCACCATCTACTAAAATCAAGTCTGGTGCTTTTATTTCTTCCATTAATACTTTATAATACCTACGATAAAGTACTTCTCTCATGGCAGATAAATCATCTTTAGCATCCGTTTCGATTTTAAATTTACGATATTCATTTTTATTTGGTAGAAAGTTATCAAAAACAACCATACCACCTACATAAAAAGTTCCAAACAAGTGCGAATTATCAAATGCTTCAATTCGTTCTAATTTTTCTAAATGTAATAATTTTTTTAATTCTTCTTGAGCAGCTAATCGATTTTCTTCATCTATTTTAATAGTTTCATATTTTTCTTCTAGTAAAATTTTAGCATTCTCACAAGCTAAGGTTATTAACTTTTTAATATCTCCTCTAGAAGGTGATATTACTTTTACATTTAAATAATCACTTAATATTTCTTTTTCAATTGTTTCTGGAACCACAATTTCTTTTGGTAATAAATTATTTTTCTCATAAAATTCAATGATATAACGAATTAATTCTTCACTACCTTCTTCTACCGTTGTAAAAATATCACTATGCTTTCCAAAAAGCAATCCTTCTCGAATATAAAAAGTTACAATAGATAAATAATTATGATCTTGATAAAAACCAAAGACATCAAAATTATAATTTTTATTCAAATCTATTTTTTGTTTTGCAAGGGTAATATCAATATCTTTTAACATTTCTTTTAATTCTAAGGCTTTTTCGAAATTTAAATTATCACTAGCCTTTTGCATTTCTTCTTTTAGTTTAGATACTACTTGTTCACTATTGCCTTTTAAAAAAGAAATGATTTCTTCCATCATTTGATTTTGTTTTTCTAAATCTATTTCTTTTTGACAATAACCTAAACATTCTCCAATATGGTAATAAAGGCAAACCTCTTTTTTTAAAGTTTCACATTTTCTAAGTGGATAAATGCGATTAATCATATTTACTGTTTTTCTAGCTGCTGTAACATTAGGATAAGGACCAAATAACCTACTTTTATGTTTTTTACGATTAATATTACGAACTATTCTAAGTCTTGGATACTTTTCATTGGTAAGTTCAATATAGGGATAACTTTTATCGTCTTTTAGTAGAATATTATATTTAGGATTATATTTTTTAATTAACGTAATTTCTAAAATTAAAGATTCTAGTTCACTAGATGTGACAATATATTCAAAGTCAACAATATCATTTACTAACATGGCTGTTTTACCAGTTACAGTACCTGTAAAATAGCTCTTAACACGATTAAATAAGTTTTTTGCCTTACCAACATAAATAATTACGCCATCTTTATTTTTCATTTGATAAGAACCAGGTAGCTTTGGTACTAACTTTAATTTTTCTTTAATATGATTTTTGACATCTTCTGTCATAATTTTCCCTCTTTTTCTTTTTATAAACTTAAATACTTTCGATATTCAATAGTATCTTTTGTTACATGAATACCATGTTCCATTTTTTCTTTAATAGGTTCTATTAATAACTCTTTATAAGAATTATCTTTAGGTATCAAATAATCTAATTGTTGTAGGTATTGTAAACAAAATGTCTTATTATGTAAAAATTCGGTTATGATTTCTATCAACATTAAATAGATAGAACATTCTTCTTCACGATTCAGATCATTTAAACAAAAGTTAATTAATTGTTTTAATAAAGCACGACAAACACCATCAGCAATTTCAAAATATTCTTCTACGGTTAAATTCTGATTACGAATAGAAAAATAATCGGTTAATTGTAGTTTGGGTTGACTACAAAATAAGTAATTGTTTTCTAAGTCTTCTGATAATAATATCAATTGATATTTCCACTTTAAGAGTCTTGATTTGGGATTAGAGATATTATCTTTCTCAATGTCATCTTCTATTTTATCCATTATTAAATTGATAATGTCATGATTCAAAAATTTATTAATAATCTCTATTTGATTATTTTTGCTCATATTATCTAATTCTAATCCGAATAATATTTCTAAAATAGAAAAATCTTGTTTTTGGTTATTTTCTGTATAAAGATCAAATAAAGGCTCTTGCATGATATCAAAAATTACTCTTTTGACAGACGTATTAGAAAAATTACATAAATATTCAGATATATTTTTATTAAAAAAATCGGGATTTAAATTTTTTATTTTTGTTAATATATCATCTGTTTCAGATAATGTTAGTAATTTTTTCTGATAATATTCGTGTGTTAATTGATAATAATCTTTTAAATTGCTATAATCTTTACTTTCTTTTTGATTTTGTAGTTCTAAATTCATCATTTGGGAAAGAAGACTCTGTTTTGTTCTATTTATAGCTACTAGTGATAGAAATGTATCTAAATTTGTTTTCTCCATAATATTACCTCTTTTTTTCTACTTATTATATACCATAATTTCTAATTTTACAAACTTTAATATTCATTATATAATATTTTTGGTGATTGTATGAAAACGATTGAAAAGCAATCAGTTTATCAATATGAAATAAAAAAATCAAAGTTTATTACTTTAGTTTATCCACTTTTTCATTTAGAAGATGTGAATGTGTTTTTAAATCAAGCAAAAACTGTTTATAAAGATGCTACGCATTACTGTTATGCTTATAAATTAGGAAATATTCAGAAATTTAGTGATGATAATGAGCCAAATGGAACTGCTGGATTACCTATTATGGAGGTTTTAAATAAAAATGATTTAAATTATATTTTATGTATTGTAGTTCGCTATTTCGGAGGAATTAAATTAGGTTCTGGTGGTTTAGTTAGAGCGTATAGTAAAGCAGTTAGAGATGCTTTGTTAGAAAATAAGATTGTAGAATTAGTAAATGGTTATTTGATTAAAGTAGAAACTAACTATGAAAATATGAAACAATATGATTATCTCTTTAAAGATAAAATTATCAAAAAGGAATTTCATGATCAGATTATTTATGAAATTGAAATTTCTAAGGATGAAATCAATTTACTTTCTCCTATTCCATATGAAATAGTAGAGGAAAGATGGATTACTAATCATCAAAAAAACAAGTGAAAATTCACTTATTTTTTTATGGGATCTTATAAGTATTGCTACTTCCCTCTAATCCTGACCCCGTTGTTACTTTCAAAATATATCTATTTCCGGATGTTGCTTCAGGAATAGTATAGGTTATTCCTGTATCTGCTAATTTTTTTGCTAAATTGTTTGCAGGTATTGCTTGATCAGAATTTTCTACTTCTTCTATCCAAACATCTTTTAAATCAAAATCTACACTCTTGGCTGCTCCATCACTTTGGATGGCTAAAGTATCAGTATAAATTTCAAATCTTGGTGCTGAATTAGAGGTTGCGTTGTATTGTGTTACTTGTGCTGGAATACTTCTAGTCATCTCAGCATCAATCCAACTATTGGTTTTTTCTCTAACCACTTTTAATAGGCTACCGTTTGTTGCATGGTCATTAGCTATTGCAGAATGTCTAAAATTAAAACTTGTATTCGAAATACTATTCACACGATATTTAAAATGAATCTTATAAGTATTTCCTGCTGTAAATTTATAAACTGGAAATGTAATATAATACCATTCATTTTTTGTTCCGTCTACTTTGGTAAAATTAAAATTATAATAAGATTCACCATTTTCTTGTTTTTCAGTTGCCATAAAACTACCAGCTATAGAACTATATTTATATTCTGGAATCTGATACCAACTATAGGTATATCCACTTAAAGTAGTTGATGGTGTTACTGTTGCTGTTAAAGTATTAGTATTTGCATTTTTTGTTATTGTTACTACTGGTTTGGTATTATCAACATATAAATCTCCTGCTTTTGTCCATTCTCCTTTTGTTCCATTGTTATCTACTGCTCTAAAATAAATATAAGTTCCCGTTTCTGTAATCGTTGAATTCGCTGTTGTTACCCCAGTTGCTTTCGTTTCCATACTTGGTGCTATCTTATTATTTGCTATATAATACTCATACTTTGAAATTTCCGCTAAATTACTATTTATCGCAAAAGTCCTACTAGTTGACCATGTTGCTCCTCCACCACTTACTGTTGGAGAGTCTATCATTTTTTCTATTTTATTTTCTGTATTTAAGACTATCTCATTATTAACCAAACTACTTCCTACTTTAAATTCTATAGTAGCGTCATCATTGCCTTTATTTTGAACAATTATTAAAATTTTCTTTGTTCCTTTGGACTCAATGATATCACTTACTTTATCTTCTGTCCTTACACTATATAATACTTCGACATTACTACCTTTCTTTACATCATAATATAATTCATATTTTGAATCAATGTTATTTAAAGAAATTATCTTCATATTAATTTCTTTTATAGAATTTGGTTCTACTGTGACTTGATTATTTACTAATTTTTCACTCTCTATTTTATAGTCCAAAGTTCCAACCACAATATTTAATTTTCCATGCGCCTCTTGTTTATTTACAAAAAAAGAATAGGAAAAATACATCGTTGATACCATAAAGATACTTAATAATAGTAATCCAAAATAAATTTTTTTTCCTCTACTCATATTAGACTCCTTTTAGTTTTTAAGTAAAATAATTAAAACATCAAAAATATTGTTTATATCCTTAATTGAAAAGGAAAATAGGTAAACAATATTTTTTTTATTTTAAATTCCTTTCTTTTTATAATTTCTTTATCTTCTATAGATAATATGAACTTTTCTAGTTTTTAATTATTTTACTTAAACCCCTACTTTTATTTCATTTTCATTATAAAACTTTACAAATAGTTAGTCAAGCTCTTTCTATTTATCTAACAAATTAAAAAGAATCCTAAGGATTCATTTAGAATTTAACTTTTTCTTGAATATAGTTTACTATTTCATTTATAGGTAGTGTAATTTGTTTCATGGTATCACGATCACGTATAGTTACTGTATCCTTATTTAAAGTTTCATCATCTATTGTGATGCAAAAAGGAGTTCCAATTACATCTTGTCTACGATATCTTTTACCAATATTACCACTATCATCATAAGTAGTAGAAAATTCTTTACATAACATTTTATAAATTTCTTCCGCTTTTTCACTATGATATTTCTTCATAAGTGGTAATACTGCTACTTTATAAGGAGCTAAGTATGGATGAAAATGCATTACTTCTCTCGTTGTTCCATCTTCTAAAGTTTCTTCTTCATAACTATTATCTAAAATAGCTAATACCAAACGATCACATCCAACTGTTGATTCAATAATATAGGGAATATATTTTTCATTTGTTTCTGGATCTAAATATTCTTGAGAGACAGTAGAATATTCTTGATGGCGACTTAAATCATAATTAGTACGATTATGAGTTCCATTAATTTCTCCCCATCCAAAACTAAATTGATATTCAATATCACAAGCCTCTTTTGCATAATGAGCTAATTTTTCATGATCATGGTAACGAAGCTTTTCTGTAGGTAATCCTAAATCTGTAAAATATTTTTTGGCATATTCTTTGAAATAAGCATATAACTCGCTATCTGTTCCTTCCTTACAGAAAGTTTGGTATTCCATTTGTTCAAACTCAATGGTTCTAAAAGTAAAATTACCCGGCGTAATTTCATTGCGAAAAGCTTTTCCAATCTGACCAATACTAAACGGTAATTTTGCTCTCATAGAACGTTGTACATTTAAAAAGTTGACATATTCTCCTTGTGCATTTTCTGGTCTTAAATAAATTTTATTTTTACTCTCCTCTGTTACCCCACGATAGGTTTCAAACATTAAATTAAATTGACGAATTCCTGTAAAATCACTTTTTCCGCATTTAGGGCAAGGTACCTGGTGGTTTTTAATGTATTCCAACATTTCTTCTTGAGTCATTCCATCTGCATGGGCATTACTATCAAAATCATCAATTAAATTATCGGCACGATGTCTCATCTTACAATGTTTACAATCAATTAATGGATCAGAAAAGCTAGATACGTGTCCACTAGCTTCCCAAACTCTTGGATGCATTAAAATAGCAGCATCTACTTCATATGCATTTGGTCTTTCTTGGATAAATCTTTTTCTCCATGTGTCTTTAATATTATTTTTTAATTTTGATCCTAATGGTCCATAATCCCAAGTATTAGCAAGTCCTCCGTAAATTTCACTTCCTTGAAATATAAATCCATATTGTTTACATAAATTTACTAATTTTTCCATTGTTAGTTGATTATTCATTTTCTTTTTTCTCCTTTCTCATTTATTACCTGTTCCACAATTTGTTTAAATTCATCTTGATTATGGGATATCATCAGCCAATCTGAAAAATTACTAATGAATCCTTTTTCTTTTAATACATTTAATTGTTGAAATAGATATTGATAATCATTATTTTCATCATAAATAATAATTGGTATTTCTTTATCATTACTTCTATTTTCTTCTACAAAAGCAAAAATTTCTGATATAGTACCAATACCACCAGGCAATGCTACTATCAAATCAGCATTTTCAAATATACCTTTTTTCATGTCAAAAGTAGTTTCTTTAATATAGTGTTTTGCCTTTGGTAATTTAGGAATTAAATCAATATATTTTTCTGTAGTAAACGAATAGATTGTTCGATTATAACTTGCAAATTCTTGATAACAAATTTCCATCATCGAACTAGCACCACCACCATATACTAAATCTAATTCGTTACTTGCTAAATAATGAGCAATACTTCTAGTAATGCTTAAATAATATGGATCAATCATTTCAGATGTAGAAGATAAAATTGCTACATTCATATGTTTTTCCTTTCTTAAGAAAAGAGACTCATTTTTAGAAACAAAATATTTTTTTGATTCTACCCTACTATTCTAGAAGAATCTCTTTTCTTACGTTGCATTGGTTTTTCAAGACCATTATCAAAATTCATTTTAATCTTTTTTTTATTATCCGTCAATTCTTTATGGTAAAATTGGTACAAAATAAGAAATGATAAAACAAATCGTTAATCCTATATAAATTACTAAAACAAACGCAAGATAAAGTATTAAATAGAAATAATACATTAGATTATGTAATATTTTTATATCTAATATTTTCTGATACCAATTGGTAGAAATTAAAATAATACTAAGTACTAAGGTAATCATTCCTATGATTAAACATGGAATTAATCCTTCTGGAATAAATGAAATCTCAATATTATTAATACCAGGATGTAATTTAATTCCAATGTAATTATCATATAATTTTAAAATTTCTGTTTGTTGTTGATTATTAACGGCATGATATCCTATATTATAACTGATTGGCAAAAATAATATTTTTTCTTCCTTGGTATTTACAGATGCCAACACTTTATTTCTTTGATAAGTAATATTGGTATCTATTTTTTCTTTTTCTATAAATTCCTCATATTTACTATTGTCCATCATTCCAACTGCAATCGTTTTTAAGTCGACATTATCTAATAATTCAATTTTTAAATTCATAGTTTCGTCTTGATAAGTTCCTAAATTTAATACACCATTATTATTTTCACTAAAAGCTTTTTGAGAAAATAATCGATCATTAATATAAATATTAAATTTTTCATACATATCATAATTATCGTTATTAATAAGAGATTTTAATATTTCTAAATAGATGGTTTTTTTCCCTGTTACTAAAAAAGTTTTTTCAAAATAGCTATAATCTTTTGAATCAATTATTTCATAACTAGTATTTTCTGAATTTTTAGTAGCTTTTATATTTTTTAGATCAAATATATCTATAATATCGAAAATATTATCTTTGGTACCTGTGATATTCTGATAAAAACTATTGGAGATTTCAAATGAATTTGCTTTATCAAAAATCGTATCATTATCATTTAATAAATAGCCATAAGATGGTTCTAAATTCATCGTATAAAAATTTAAATCATGATAAGTATTAGTCAAAGTATAATATTCATTATTTTTCTTTTCTCTAGTAATGAGGTATTTATTTGCGAGAATACTATCTAAAAATAAATTTCCTCCTCTTGAAAATGTCTTAACCCACATAGAGGAATAACCTAGTTTTTTTAAGCTTTCTAAATTATTACGATCTGTTAATGAGGTAAAATGATCTAAAGTATGATATTTCATTACCATACCACTATTCATGATCATATTGTTGGCTTCATTTTTCACACGATAATAATCATTTTTTTGATAGTTCTTACTAATATTTCCTAATTCAATATATTCATTCATTAAAACTTGCTGTTTTTCATCTATTCCTAAATAAATTGATGCATTCGCTAAAATATGTGCCATTGTAATAATCATTATTAATAAAAGAGAAAATGTTGTTAATTTTTTATTTAATAGAAAAATAATATAAATTCCTATGATAGATGCCATTAATGCTAATAATAGAATTAGTAATAAACTATGATGATATGAAATAGTTAACGTATTAATAGCATTTTGAAAATTAGAATAATTAGAAAATATAATTATAAAAATGGCTAAAGAAACAAAAATAGTTAATACAATAGATAAAGTTTTAGTCTTTTTTATCATTGTACTCTTTATGGTATTGAAATTGTAAAAGCCTTGGCAAGCACCTAGTATTAATAAAAATGTCGTAATAAAACCAAATCGATATGGAAAAAAGGCATAGGAACCAAAATGCCAAAATTTATTAATAGGTTCGATTAGTGCTGGTATTAAGACAATTAGTAATACTGGTATATAAAAAGTTAAAAATTTTTGATTTTGCTTCCAGTTTTTTAGAAGAAAATAAATACCTATGTACATCAATCCACCAAATAAAAACATACTAATTTTATCGGTAATTGGTCCTGTTTTGGAATTTAATAATGTTTTTAAGCTGAATTCTAATCGGGAAGAAATAGAAATTTGTAAGTATGCTGGTACTATGATAAATAAGGACAATAATAAACTAATTATCGTAGATAGTCCTAAGGAAAAAATAGCTTTTTTTCGTAATTTTTTATCATCTTGGTATACTAATAAATAAATGAAAGAAGATAAAAATATAAAGATTAGAACCATAATTGTGACATAAAAGCTAAAAATCAAACTGAGCGATAAAGTTAGGATATACATGGTTGGTTTTTCTAAATCTAATACTTTCTTTAAACCAATCATAATAAGTGGTAGCATGTACATAGCATCTATCCAAGATGTAATTTGATACATAATTAAACTATATCCGGAAAATGCATAAATGATTGCTAGTAATATACTTAAAAGATTAGGTAATTTTTTATAGTATGTTCTTATAAAATATAGACAGGTTAAACTACAGCACAATATTTTTAATGCTATAATGATTGATACGACTAAATAAATATCTGTTCTTTTTACCAAAAAAACTAGTATACTAAAGGGACTTAAAATATAATAAGCTAAAATGCCTATAAAGTTTATTCCACTACTTGTCGAGAAATCAATTAGTAAAGATCCATTTCCTTTGATGGCATCATAAAAATGATAATAAAAAGCTGTAATTTGATCATGCATATCTCCAAAAATTAAGGAATTTCTACCAAAGGGATAAATATCTTTGAAAATGAATATAATCATCAATAGGATAAGTACGATGAAACTAGTTAAAAAATATGGTATCAATTTATTTAACACTTTTTTATTCTTTTCCATAAATTCACTTCCTACTTATCACTAATTTTAGTCAAATCTCTTAAAAATATCCTACTTTTTAAATATAATCCTGAGTATTCATCATAATATTCATTTATGAAATCATTTAATTCTTTTTTGATTTCTGGTTTAATTTCTAATTTGGAGATTTGATTAATATCTAAATACATAAACATTCTAAATAACTGAATGGTTTTATTGCTATATATTTTACCACCATGGTAACAGTTTTGGCAAATATAACCACCATTACTGGTTGAAATTGTTAAAATATTCTTTTTATTTCCACAAATACTACATTCCTCTACATTAGGACGAATTCCTAAATATTCTAGTAGTTTTAATTCATAAATACAGGTAAGTACATCCGGATCATATCCTTCATTTATTTTTAATAAAGTAGATATTAAAAGAGAATAAATTTCCATATTTTTAGAATTTTTATATACTTGTTCTGTTAAATCAAGTAAATAAGAAGCATAGGAAATGCGATTTATATCCATCCTAATATTTTTTAATGTATCAATCATATCTGCACTAGTTAATGTTGAAATGCCATTTTCTTTATAGACTAAGTAAAAGTTTGCATATACTAATTTACTACTAATTCCTCTTAGCTTACTTTTTAAATTACGACAACCTTTTGACATGATACTAATTAAACCATACTCTTTTGTTAACACTTTTAAGATCTTGCTGGATTCACTATAATTAGTTTCTCCTATTACGATTCCCTCGGTTTTTACGATTTCCATTTTTCTTACTTCTTTCTATTCCTTCTAATAAATTAAAGTATTTAATATCTCCTGTTTCTTTAAATAAATTCCATAATAAATTTTCCATTTTTATCACCTATTTACATAGTGATAATTTTTTTTAAAAATTATACGATATTTATCAATTAATTTTCTAAATCATCTAGTCCTAACTCTTTTAAATACTTTTCTCTATCTTTCCAATTTTCAATTACTTTGACAAACAAATCTAAATATACTTTCTTCTGAAAATATTCTTCTAAATCACGACGTGCATCTATTCCAATGTTTTTTAACATAGTTGCATTTTTGCCAACAATAATTTTTTTAATCGATTCTTTATCTACGATAATAACAGCTTTAATTATTACTTTTTCTTTTTCTTCAATTTTCTTTTCTACTAAGCAAGTAGCAGAATATGGTACTTCTTGTCTTGTTTTACGAAGTACTTTTTCACGAATGATTTCACTGATATAGAAATCTGTTGAAATATTGGTGAAGGTATTATCTTCAAAAATCTTTTCTTCATTTGGAAGATAGTTTTTAATTGTCTCTATTAAGTTACTAATATTATTGTTTTTTAGTGCTGATATTGGAAATATTTCTACGAAATCATATATATCTTTATATTTCATAATTGTTTCTAATAATTGTTCTTTTGAAATACGATCTACTTTATTTAATACTAAAATAATAGGAATTTTTTCTTCTTTTATTTTATCTAAAATAAATAAATCTCCCTTACCAATACCTGATTCTACATCTACTACAAATAAAATTAAATCAACATCACGACTCGTGCTATATGCTTTTTTATTTAAAAGATTTCCTAATTTATTAATTGGCTTATGAATACCAGGGGTATCTACAAAAATAATTTGGCTACTTTGATCTTCATAAACACCTTGAATAATATTTCTAGTTGTCCCAGCCTTATTAGATGTAATAGCTAGCTTGGTCTCTAAAATAGAATTTAATAGTGTACTTTTTCCTACATTAGGTCTTCCTATAATACTAACAAAACCGCTTCTCATTTTAAATTTTCCTCTCCAAATGCGTCTTGACATAAATCTTTTAAAGAATACTTTTTACTTTGTCCTAATTTATTATAACTAATAATTTCTAAGTCTGGATTACAGTAATCATTTAATGCTTGTCTACAAATAAAACATGGTGTTATCATTTGTTCAGTTTTATTTAAAATAGATATTTTTTTAAAATCTTCTTTTTTATGACCATTGGCTATAGCATAAAAGATAGCACACCTTTCTGCACAGATTCCGGCTTGAGGAGAACTTGTTTCTATGTTTACGCCAGAATACATGCTGCCATCACTACATTCTAGAATAGCTGCAACAGGGTAATGATAATATTTGCTACTAGAATTTTCAATGATTTGATTTAATTTTCTAAATATTTTATTTTCTTCCATAATTACCTCTTCTATTCATTAGTTTCCCAATTTTTACTTTAAAATAAAGCTATTATTTTAGGTATAAAAATAATTCCTGCTACAAATAAAGACATAATTGATAATACTAAACTAGCACCGCTTGCACAATCCTTTGCAATCTTAGCTAATTCATTTTCTTTGGTTGTTACTAAATCAATAGCTGCTTCTATACTACTATTTATCATTTCACAAGCAATCACACTTCCAATACAGATTACTACTACTGCTAATTCTAATTTAGAAATTTTAAGTAAAAAACTTATGATAAAAGTAACTAAAGTTGCTGCCATCATCACTAAAAAATTCTGCTCTTTCTCTACTGCATAAATGAGACCATCAACAGCATGTTTGAAACTTTTCCAGTAACGAACTATCATATTTCCTGAATCTTTTCTTCTTTCTATTTCTTTCATATTATCCCTCTCTTCTAATTCCGAAATCATTTAAGATTTCTTCTTGTTTTTGAAACATAATTTTTTCATCTTCTTCTTTCATATGGTCATATCCTAATAAATGTAATAAACCATGAATCGTTAAAAAGGCTAATTCTCTTAAGAAAGAATGACCATATTCTTTTGCCTGTTCTTCTGCTTTTTCGATACAAATATAAATATCTCCTAGTAAGCGATGATCTAGTTCTATTGTTTTATTATCCTCTAGGGCAAAACTAATTACATCTGTTACTCTATCTACATTACGATAGGTTTTATTTATTTCATGAATAGTATTACTATCTACAAAAATTACATTAAATTCAACATTTTCTAGTTTTTCTCTTTTCAATGTAAAATCTAATAACTCATATAGCTTGTCCATTTCTTTTTCTAAATTTTGATTTGTTTCATTAAATATTTGATAAATATTCATTTACATCATCACCATCCATATATATCCTATAAAAAGGCCTAATAAGCCTACTGATACCAAATTTAAAAACCAATTGCTTTTAAATATTTTAGGAAGAGAATCCCCTATTGTATCTATCAATCTGTAAATACCATAGCCAAGTAAGCCACCTATCACGTTTAAAATAATATCATCAATATCAAAAACTCTACCAATTAATAATTGGGTTGTTTCTACTGTAACAGATGCAAAAAAAACTAAACAAAGTGCATGGAATGGTTTTTCTAAGTTAGCATATAGTGCTGCAAAAATGCCATAGGGAATAAACATCACAACATTTCCAATGACATTTTTTATAAATAGCCTACTTCCAAAACGATAACGTAAAATCTCTTTAAATGGGGATAAATTATTATTATTAATATATAGGGATTGATCTTCAAATGTTACTATTTGAAATAGACATAAAATATAAATCAAGAAAAATAAAGAAAATATTTCTTTGTATAAAACAAATGGTTTCTTATTTTTAATAATATCTGTGATATGGATAGAAGCTAGAGTTAAGATACAAATGATAATCATAGGCCAAGTAAATTCCATAACTCCCTTTATCGTATGATCTAATGGTGTAATCATTTTATCACCTAATTTCTATTTATGATTCTATTTTTGAATCAGGAACAATATCTGGTATTTCTTGATAATCAGTAATATTTTCAAATACTTTATAAAACATTACTATTTCTATTTTACTATCTTCTTCCATTATTTTCAAATTTTTTTCATATAATATTTCAATATCTTCACCTAATTTGTCTATTAGACGTTTTTTCGCAATATTTGATGCTTCTATTATTGCATTATCTTTGGTATAAAGTTGATCAATTATTTCTAGTTCTTGTTTTTCAATAATTGATATAGATATGGGAAGAATATTGTTTTTTAAAGAAAACAGAATTGTTTCCTTATTTTTTTTATAGGGATGAAAATCCAATAGATGATAAGAATTTTGGAACCATTTAAATTCTATTACTTTTTTTCTATTACCGGTGTTTTTTTCTTCATGATAATGGTAAGGAAAATCGACTGTGACAGTATACCATGTTTCAGCATACACTTCTCCATTTGCTTTCACTTTTGCGACTTCTTCTTCTTTATTATGGATAGTTCCTCCTATTAAAATATCTCCCTTTTTTACATATTGATCTTTTTTTACTAAAATTTCACCACTGGATGATGTAATTTTCATAATTAATCCATCTTTTTTCGCAACGATATTTCTAGGAATATTATCATCTTCTTTTTCTGGTATTTTTCTTTCCTCTACTTTAACTACATATTTTGTCCCCTGTCTTTCAATTTCTAACCATTCAATTTTATCCTTATATTTTTTTAATATATCTTCTTTAATTTCTTCTTTTTTTGAATAGGATACTACTAAACCATATTTATGAATACCCTGTTCGGATAATTCTTCTAATAATATTTCTCTTAATTCTTTATCATTGTGTACTACTTCTATTTCAAAAATAATGTGCGTAAGTCCTAAAAACAATAGAAAACCAAAGCTTAAAATGGTTAAAAATAACCAATATTTTTTTAAAAAATATTTTATATAAGCTATCCCATATACTTTTACTATTTCAATTTCATAAATAGTTTTAATATCTAAAATTCTTTTATAATCTGATTCTGATACTTTTATAATTACACTATTTTTATCAAATACTATGTTTAAAAATTCAATATGCATTTTATGTAAATTATGAAGAAATCTTTTTACATCTTTACCTGTTATTTTAATATCATAAAAGCTAACGTTATTTCCTAAAATCAATTTTTTCAATATCTCCTCTAATAACAATTTCATTATCTAATAGCTTTTTCACTCTTAAATTGATTCCTTCTATTACGATAGTTCCTTCTTGATAAGATAATGATATTTTTTCATCTTCCATATAATTAATCTTTTCATAATTTACGATATTCAATTCATGATTAATATATACAATTTGAAAATCAGTATCATTGATGTATCGCATAATATTAAACATAATATCACCTAATTAAATGTATGAAAAAAAAGACTTTATTATTAGTCTTTTTAAATTCATTATTATTTTATTTTTATGATTCATGAGTTGGTGCTAAAACGATGCGGAAGGAATAACTTGGATGCGCTCTACCAGTGCCGATGGCGAAAGCAAAAGCACCGCTTAAAATACCATCATGCCAAGCACCACCACGGTAGAACCAAGGGTTAGACGAGCACACAAAGAAAGACCAATCTTTATACCAACTACTTTTCTCATTTCCAAATGGTCCCATCTCTCCAGATGCATCTCCTAAGATTCGATTATTATATTGAGTAGTGTTATTACTAGTAGTCGAATATTGATCATAGTATTTGGAATTATACAGTGATGCATCAAAACCTGATTGATTGTTGCCTCCACCTGTTGTGGTATATCCCATGACATATTCATGGCTTCCACCACTCATATCATAAATTCCACTTTTGTTTCCTGTTGTAGAAGCTAATTGATTTGTTTTTTGGTCTTCAGAAAAATATCCTTTTGTATATGTTCCATCATCTCCTAATGCAGTTGATTCATTTCTGTTTCCCTCTATACTAGAAATACTATATCCTACTGTTGGTGCTATTGTTCCCGCATATCCTGTAATAAAAGCACTATTATTATTGATTCTAATCTCTTGATTAATACCATACTGCGAATGACTTAAATAGGCTACTGCTCCCCATTCGGTATTCTTCATCATATGACTTTGTAGATTACTTTGATATTCATAACTTGCCTTAAATGCATTTCCTACGGTTATATTTCTCCAACTATATACATTTGGTTTGATGATAATTTTACTGATATCACTACTATCTACTTGAGCATCTTTTGTTGTCTGTGCTCCCTCATATCCTGTTTCAAACTTTCCTACCCAGAATCCATTCACATCAAATGATGTAAATGCTGGATGTGTCATATAATATCCCTCTTTACAACTTCCATTTGATCCTGCTTCTGTTGGTGTTGAGCATTCTTTTTTGTTAGCATCATCTGTTGTATTAGTAGTTCCAAATCTAATATTAATGATTTTCTCC
>CANRKU010000012.1 GCA_947631295.1 uncultured Bacilli bacterium | reverse complement strand
ACATAATAGTAAAAAAGAGTGTAATAATCAATGATCATTTGATTATTACACTTATATAGTACCAGGATAGTTATGAAGAAAAAGTCAAAATCAATGGAAGAAATAAAAATATGTCTTGTAGGCTCGAGTGGAGGTCACTTAACACATTTATATATGTTAAAACCTTTATGGGAAAATAAAAAAAGATTTTGGGTGACATTTGATAAAGTAGATGCTAATAGTATCCTTGAAAATGAAAAATTATATCATTGCTATTTTCCTACAAATAGAAATATTAAAAATTTAATAAAAAATACGTTTTTAGCAATAAAAATTCTTAAAAAAGAAAAACCGGATTTGATAATATCATCAGGCGCCGCAGTAGCCGTTCCCTTTTTCTATTTTGGTAAACTTTTTGGTGCAAAAACAATTTATATTGAAGTATTTGACAGAATAGATAAATCAACAATGACAGGAAAGCTCGTATATCCAGTAACAGATAAGTTCATTGTACAATGGGAAGAAATGAAAAAGGTATATCCAAAAGCAATAAACTTAGGAAGCATTTTTTAGGAGGAATAATAATGATTTTTGTTACAGTAGGGACACATGAACAACCATTTGATAGATTACTAAAATGGATAGATACAATGGTAAAAGAAAAAAAAATACAAGAAAAAGTAATTATTCAAAAAGGATATACTGATTATGAACCAAAATATTGTGAATCTTATCAATTAATTAGTTATGAAAAAATGCAAAAATATATTGAGGAAGCTAGGATTGTGATAACTCATGGGGGACCAGCTAGTTTTATTGCCCCATTATCAATTGGAAAAGTACCAATAGTTGTTCCACGAAAAAAAGAATTTAATGAACATGTTAATAACCATCAATTAGATTTTGCACGAGAAGTAGAAAAAAGAATGAATACTATAATTTTAGTAGAAACAGAAAAAGAATTAGTAGATGCAGTTATGAATTATGATGAAAAAATCAAAAAAGTTAATAATAAAAATTCATCTAATAATAAAAAATTTAATCAAGCTTTACTAAAAGAAATAGAAGGAATGTTATAAATGAAAAATAAACAGAAAATCAAAAAAGTTGGTATTCTATCAATGCAAAGAATAAAAAATTATGGTTCGTTTTTGCAAGCATATGCCTTAAAAGCTTTAATTGAAGAAAATACCAATTCAGTAGTAGAATTCGTGGATTATCATATAGAACAACCATTAATTACAGATAAAGGTAAAAATAAAATATTAGAAATTTTAAAAAATGATGCAACTTTAAAACAAAAAATTCAATATATTAAATACAAAAAAAATTTTACCAAAAATTATAAAGTATTAGGAATAAATTCAGTTTATAATTATAATCCGAACTTGGATGTTCTGGTAATTGGTAGTGATGAAGTATTTAATTGTATTCAATCTAATAAAAATGTAGGATATTCTTTAGAATTATTTGGAAAAAACAATAATGCTAAAAAAGTAATTACATACGCTGCATCATTTGGAAATACTACTTTAGAAAAACTAAAACAATTTAATAGAGAAAAAGAAATTGCATGTTTACTTAATAAAATAGACACTATATCTGTTAGAGATAAGAATTCTGAAAAAATTATATCAAAACTTACAAATAAAGAAGTAGTTTCTAATTTAGATCCAGTCTTAATATATGATTATATGAATCAGAAAAATTTAATACCAGAAATAAAACCAACTGAAAAATATATGATTCTATATGCATATTCTGGAAGAATATCAAAAAATGAGGCAAAAAAAATCAAAGACTATGCTAGTCAAAATAATCTAAAAATATATGCTATTGGTGGTGTACAAAAATATTGTGATAAATTCATTGATTGTGAACCTTTTGAAGTATTAGCATATTTTAAAAAAGCTGAATGTATAGTTACAGATACTTTTCACGGTAGTATCTTTTCTATTATAAATAATAAACCCTTTGTTACATTAGTCAGAAAAAGTAAGGGCAATTCTTATGGCAATGAAGAAAAAATAGAAGATTTGTTAAATAGGCTAGGTCTAAAAGATAGGATGATTACTGATGTATGTAATATGCCAAAAATATTAAATCTTAAAATAGATTATGAGAAAACAAATAATATTATTAAGAAAAATAGAAATCAAACCATTTCATACCTAAAGGAGGAAATTGAATAATGTATACAGAATTAAAATCGTATCAAATAATAATAGCATTATTAAAAAAGTATAATATAAAACATTGTGTTCTTTCTGCTGGAAGCAGAAATGTACCTTTTGTTCATTCAATTGAAGAAGATTCGTATTTTAAATGTTATTCAGTTGTTGATGAAAGAAGCGCTGGTTATTTTGCCTTAGGATTGGCCCAAGAGTTAAATGAACCAGTAGTTATCTCTTGTACTTCATCAACGGCAACATGTAACTATTGGCCTCCTGTTGCTGAAGCTTTTTATCAAGGAGTGCCAATTATTGTATTGACTAGTGATAGAAATCCCGCTATGCTTGGGCAATGGGAAGATCAAATGATTGATCAAGTTGGAATGTATGACAGGCATGTGAAAAAATCAGTTAATTTACCAATTATACATGATAGAGATGATGAAATTTACTGCCAAAGATTAGTTAATGAAGCATTATTGGAATTAGATCATCATGGAAAAGGTCCAGTTCACATTAATGTTCCGATGAAATCTTATAATAATTCATTTAATATAAAACAATTACCTGAGGTTACAAAAATTGAAAGAATTTATGATGATAATCAAGCATGGAATAATAAAATTATACAATTAAAAAATGCCAAGCGAATTTTAGTAACATGTGGACAAATAAGCAATCCATCCAATGAATTAAAAAAAGAATTAGAAATATTTTTTAAAAAGTATAATTCAGCAATTTCGATAGAATATATGTCAAATATTCAATTTGAAAACACTTTAAATCTAAATGTGTGTATGGATGCTAGATTTGTAACAGATAAAAAAGTAAAAGAACTATTACCAGATATTATTATATCTTTTGGTGGAAATATTTTTTCAGGAATTAAAGAACAATTTAGAAAATTTTGTGGAACATTTGAACATTGGTTAATTCAAGAAGATGGAAAAGTAATAGATTTATATAAAAGCATAACTACAATATTTGAATGTAAACCTGAATGCTTTTTTAGTAAATGTAATGAAGAAGAAAAAATTGAAAATGATAGAATGTATTTTAATCAACTAAAAAAATATGTAAATTCAGTAGTGATTCCAGAATTCCCATATTCTCATATTTATGCCATAAAAAATGTTGTAGAAAATATTCCTGAAAATTCAATTTTACATTTAAGTATTAATAATAGCATAAGAATTACCAACTTTTTTAAATTAAAAGATAATATTAAAGTTTATGCGAATATTGGTACACATGGAATTGATGGATGTTTATCATCCTTTTTAGGACAGGCTTCTGCTAGCAATAAAGAAAGTTTTCTGATAATAGGAGATTTGGCTTTCTTTTATGATATGAATGCATTAAGAATAAAGAAAATGAATAAAAGACTTCATATTCTTTTGATTAATAACCATGGAGGCTCAGAATTTTATTTTAATAAAATGTGGAAAAATCAAGCAAGCGATTTGCATACTACAGCAAGACATAGCACAAAAGCAGAAGGATGGGCAAAAGAAAATAATTATAAGTATATTTCAGCGATAGATAAAAAATCTTTTGATCAAAATTTAAATATTTTTATGAAATTAAATAGTGATGAACCAATATTATTTGAAGTTTTCACAGAAATGAGTGATGATGCTCAAAATATATATAACTTTTTTGATATAAGTAGACCAAAAGATACAAAATCAGAAATAATTAGAAATAGCAAAGAATTAATAAAAAAGACAATAGGACAAGAAAAAGCACAAAAGATAGCAGGAATATTAAAAAAATAAAAATGGAGATTATCATGAGCATAAAAAAACACATTCGAAAAATTGCCAAGTTTATTTTATCTTCTCAACCAGAAAAGAGAGTAGAAGTAAATGTTGCACAAATCAATTATAATGAAATTTTGAAAGGAAAAAATATTGTAATAACAGGAGGTAGTCGTGGACTTGGCTATTATATGGCTAGAAAATTTATAAGTGAAGGTGCTAATGTTATTGTTTCTGGTAGAAATGAAGAAACTTTGAAAAAGTCATCTAAAGAATTAGGAGTTAATTGTTCTTATGTTGTTTATGATGTAATTAATATTTCTGAATCAAAAAGTTTTTTAGAAAAATGCATGAAAATGTTTAAGGGAAAAATTGACTGCTTAGTATGCAATGCAGGTGTATCTTTGCATGAAAATATTTATAAAAATGTATCTGAAAATGGTTTTGATTTGCAATTTAATACTAATTTTAAAGCCAATTACTTTTTAGCAAAAGAATATTTAGAAATGAAATCAAAAGAAAAAAATGTGGATGCTAGCCTGTTGTTTATATCATCTGAAACAGGAAATCAATGCTACGATATTCCATATGGAATGACTAAAGCTGCATTAAATTCATTAACAAGAGCACTATCACGAAGAGAATATAAAAATGGAATACGGATAAATGCAATAGCTCCAGGTGTAACTTTAACTGACATGACAAGTGATTATGCTGATGCAAAAGATGGTAATCTCTATAGAAATTGTGCATCAGATAGAATTTTTTTGCCTGAAGAAATAGCAGAAGTAGCATGCTTTTTGTTAAGTGATGCTTCAAAATGTATTTCAGGAGAAATAATTCATTGTAATGCAGGTAATCATTTGAATCCTTTTTGGGATGAAGATATTGAATAATAAACAATTGGAGTTCAATACAAGATAGGAGACATAAATAAAATGAAAATAGCGATTCTAACAAATAGCTTAAGTATAAATGGAATAAGTAATGTCATTAGAAATTATTGTGAAAACATCAATTTAAGTAAATTTGAAATAACAATTTTAGCTGGTATGCCAATAGACATTACATATCAAAAAATATTCAATAATTTAGATATAAAATTAATAGCATTACCAAGTCGTCATAAAAATACATTTAAGTATTGTATTAACTTATATAAAGCATTAAAAAAAGAAAAATTTGATATATTACACGTTCATGGAAATAGTGCTAATTCTTCAATAGAGTTATTTGTTGGTTTTATGGCTCAAATTAAGATTAGAATAATGCATGTTCATAATACAGTATGTGATCATTTGTTGTTACATAAGATATTACTTCCTTTCTTTAATATGTTATGCACACATAGATTTGCATGCGGAATTAAAGCAGGAGAATGGATTTATGGAAAAAATAATTTTTATGTCATACCAAATGGATTTATTACTGAAAAATTTAAATTTAATATAGAGGATAGAAACAGAATTCGTAAAAAACTAAATTTAGAAAATAATTTAATCATTGGACACATCGGTAGAATTAATTATCCAAAAAATCAAATATATTTATTGGACGTCTTTAAAGATGTTGCCTCTAAGTGTGATAACGCTATACTTTTATTTGTTGGTACTGGTCCATATTATGATAAAATTTCTGAATTAATATCTCATCACCCTTATAAGGATAGAATTATACTATACGGAGAATCCAACGAAGCCTTTGCAATGTATTCAGCTATTGATATTTTTACTTTACCTTCACGATTTGAAGGAATGCCAATAGTCTTATTAGAAGCACAAATGTCTGGGCTTCCTTGCATCGTTTCTGAAAAGGTAACTAGGGAAGTAGATTTTGGTGATATCAAGTGGTTATCGATTGAGAGTGAACCAGCAGTATGGAGTAATGCTATATTAAAAACAAAAATTAATACTAATGATAGAAGCTTGTATTATGATAAGCATTTGGATATTATAAAAAAATATCAAATAAAAGAAAATGCTAAAGCATTAGAAAATCTATATATCAATATATATGAAAAAAATTTAAAAAAGTAAGTTTAGGTGATTCGATATGAAACAATTAATTGAATTAATCAAAAAAGATGTCTCTGCTTATGATTCCAACTTAGCTTTTGATCAAGTAAAATTAAAACACTTTGTTATTCGGTATATAAAAACTCCAGGCTTTAAGGTTTCATATACAATGAGATTATGTAAATGGTTAGAGACAAAACCATTGTTAAAACCAATATATATTTTGAAAAGATTAAAATATAGAAGATTACAGGTAAAATATGGTATTCAAATTGGTCACCGTATTTCAGTAGGGGGGGGGGTAACTATTAATCATTATGGAGGTATAGTTATTGGTCAAGGAGCAGTAATTGGAGAAAATTTTAATATTAGAAATAATATTACGATTGGTCATTCAAAATATAAGACTCCAATAATAGGTGATAATGTTACAGTTGGTGCAGGAGCAATAATAATTGGGGGTATAACAATAGGAAATAATGTAATAATTGGTGCTGGATCTGTTGTGACAAAATCCTTTCCAGATAATGTAATAATAGCAGGAAATCCCGCAAAAGTAATAGGCGCAAATGAAGGTAAAAATTCAATATAAAATAATAAAAGAGATGAGGTGGAGTTATGAATTCATTTTTTAAAGCAATAGAATATATACAAGATATAAATTTAAAAATATTCTTATCTAAACTTATAAGGCGACTTTTTTATAAAAGTCAATCTAAATTGGCCTGGAAGATAAATGAATATAATGAAAACAATATTGAAAGATATTTAGAGACAGAATTTAACAAATCAACATTCAGTTTAGAAAAAGAGTATGAATTTGCAAATAAAAATGTTCCAAAAGACCCTATTTGGATAATGTGGTGGCAGGGTGAAGAAAAAGCACCAGAGGTTGTCAAAACCTGCATAAATAGTGCAAGAAAAAATAGTAATAACCATAATGTTATAGTTATTACAGAAAAAAATTTTTGTGATTATTTTAAACTTCCCGATTTTATAATTGAAAAGTTTAACAAGGGGTATATAAGTAGAACACATTTATCTGATATGATAAGACTTAATTTATTATACTTATATGGTGGATTATGGTTAGACGCAACAGTTTATGTGACTCATCCAATTTCAAATGATTTATTTACAAAAAATTTTTATTCATGTAATTTTGGTATTAATACAAAAGATCCATCACATGGAAGATGGACAACATTTTTAATGTTTGGAAGAAAGAAAAATTCGTTATTTAAAAAAGTGTTAGAGTATCACTACAAATATTGGATTAATCACAATGTAATAGTTGATTACATAATGTTTGACTATATAATAAATTACATCGCTAAACATGATGAAGAGTGCTACAATCAAATTAATTCTGTTCCTAAGAATAATGTTAATGTTTTTGAATTATTTAAAATTTTAAATTCTTCTGCAAATAATTGGAATTTTAAAAAATTAGATGAAAATACAATATTTTATAAACTAAGTTATAAACATAAATTGATGAAAGAAGTTAATGGAGAAAAAACTATATATGGAAAAATCGTAGAGGAGTATTTATAAATGAAATTAGGAAAATATACTAGAAGATTAAATTATTTATTATTTTTTCTTCTATTTGTTTTGCAAACTATAGATAACTATTGTCGAGAACAATTTCTAGGAATAAAATTTATAACATTATCAAAAAACATAACCTTATTATTAATAGTAGTTGTATTTATATTTGAAATAATCAGTATTCAGAAAAAGGAAAAATTTACGTTTATATTTCTTGATGAATTTAAATATATAATTAAACTTACCGTTTGTTTTGGATTATTATCTGGTTATTTTATGATTAAAAATAATGGTTTTGAATTTGAAACAGCTATGGGATTGATAAAACTCCTAATACCAGTTTTAGTAGCTTTTGTTTTACTAAATATAATGCCTCTAAAAGATATATACAATTTTATGGCAATAATTTTAATAATTATGTTTATAGCTTACGTAACTACATGTATAGATAACATTTCTTTTGCTAATATAAGGACGATTAATTTGTTATCATCACATTCGCCATTTGAATCAACATATTTTTCCCCAGCTGCAATGTCCTTTTGTTTATTTTTTTGCTATTATAGAAAAAACAAATTATATACATATTTGAGTGTAATTTTTACTATAATGACTTTTAAAAGAATAATGGTTATTTATGCAATTTTTTTAATTTTATTTGGAGGAATTATTTCAAAATGGAAAAAAGTTCCAAAAGTAGTTTCTACAATGTTTATAATATGTTTTAGTATCATTAGTTTCGTATATATTCAGTTAATGCTTGGAAATATAGAAGACTTAGCATATAAATATTTAGGCATAAATTTAGAAACTTTTACTATGGGGCGTTCCTTTTTTATGAGATATATTGTAAGAAGCTTTGTTAGCACGGGATTTATGTCTTCAACAGTATTATTTAGAAGTATGGAAATGGACTTGCCAATGATTTATGTTGAGATGGGAATTTTATCAGTTATAGCTACTATATATTATTTTACAAAAATAGCAAAAGATAATTGGTATAATTTAATTATTATTTCCTTCTGCTTATTACAATTATTAACATCACATTGGTTTGATATTACATATTTCTGGATTATAGCATATATAACTATTGGTTGTATTCAATACAAAAAATTAGAATATTTAAATACTAAGAAAAAAAGAATCAGAATAAGATTATGAAAGTAAAGTGATAAACATGAAAAATAAAATATTATTAACTATAATAATTCCAGTATATAATGCTTCAAAATATTTAGAAAGATGTTTAAAAAGTATTGCATATCAATTAAATGATCAAAGTGAAGTAATAATAATTGATGATGGTTCTACTGATAATAGTAAAGATGTATATAATGATTATTGCACAAAATATAGACAAATAAAAAGTTTTTATGAGGAAAATAAAGGAGTAGGAGCAGCAAGAAATTTAGGAATAAAAAAATCATCAGGAAAATATATTACATTTGTCGATGCAGATGACTTTGTATCGAGTAATTATATAGAAAAAATTTTTGAGACCATAAAATTTAATTATGATATTATTTTTTGTCAATATCAATCAGATGATGCTAAAAATAATAATATAGCTGATATTAAAATTGCATCTCCTAATAATTTATTAAATAATATTGAAATTTCTCAAATTATTAAATCTACTTTTGCTTCAATTGAACCATTTTTACCATACAAATATAATTTTAGATCAGTGTGGTCAAAAATAATAAAAATGGAAATAGTAAAAACAAATAATATTTTTTTTCCTGAAAATATTTCTTATGGTGAAGATATGATTTTTATGCTATACATATATAGTTATATAAAAAGTAAAAAATTTATTCCAGATATTTTATACCATAATTTTTTTTACCATGAAACATCTGCAACAAATAAATACAAACCAAATATGGAAGAAATTATAATAAATCAAGACAAATCTATATTAGAGTGGATTAACAAATTACAATTTGAAAAATATTTACCATATTATTCATTGTATAGATTAAATGATATTATTTTATTTATAAAATATGATTTTTTTCATCATGAAAATAAAGAAAAAGAACAAGTAAAAAAAGAACGATTTAGAAAAATAATAAAAAATCATAATTATAAAAAATATTATAATACTGCCAAAAAATATAATTTATTACACTTTGAAAAACCACAAAAAAGATTAATTATTATGCTGGCAATTAATAATTGTTATTTAATTGTAAAACAATTTGCTAAAATTAAGTATAGAAAATAAAGGTGAATTTTAATGTCAAGTATTAAAAAAAATTTTATGTATCAAACTATGTTTCAAGTGTTATCAATGATACTACCCTTGATAACTTCTCCATTGTTAGCAAAGCAACTTGGCCCAGAAGGCATAGGAATTTACTCATATGTTAATACAATATTAAGTTATTTTATATTATTTGCAAATATGGGAGTATATAAATATGGAATACGTGAAATAGCTGCAACAAAGGATAACAAAAATAATATGAGTAAAGTATTTTGGGAAATATGGTATTTTCATTTAATTATATCCTTTATTATTGGAATAATTTATTTTATATTTTCATTATTTACAAAAAAATATAAAATATACTTTTTTCTTTCCCTTTTCTCTTATATAGGAAATATTATAAATATAAATTGGCTATTTACTGGATTAGAAGATTTTAAAAAAGTTAGTTTAAGAGATATGGCTTTTAAAATAATTGCATTTTTTTTGATAATTTTTTTTGTAAGAGGAGATAACTCACTTGTAAAATATTTTATATTAATGGTTTCATGTAATTTTTTTGGTAGTTGGATTTTTTGGATTATGGCCAAAAATAAGATTAATAATTCTAATATTAAAATTTCAGGAATATTTAGTCATTGGAAAGGAATGTTAATTTTATTTATACCAGTATTACTTGAAAGTTTATATGCTAATATGGATAAAGTAATGTTAGGTATAATGAGACCAAAATCTGAAGTTGGTTTTTATGAAAATGCTGATAAAGCATTGATAGCTAGAACAATTATATGTTCAATAACAATTGTTCTAATGCCAAAAATGACAAATATTTTAAAAAATAAAGAAACTAATAAATTCGATGAATTAATGAAAAAATCAACGAATATTATTGTTCTTTTATCCAGCGCATTCGCATTTGGAACTGCTGCAGTATCAAAGGAATTTTCCAATATTTTTTGGGGAAGTAATTTTGACTATTGTACAAATTTAATTATTATTATGGCAATGGCTATGCCAGGAGCATTATTATCTAGAGAAATAAGAGAACAATATTTAATCCCAGCTTCTAAGGACAAACAATATTTATTTTCAGCTGGTATGGGTGCTATTATCAATCTAATAGTAAATTTAATTTTAATTCCAATATATGGGGCAATTGGAGCCGCAATTGCAACATTAATTTCAGAATATTCTGTATTATTTTTTCAAATGTATGGTGTAAGGAAAGAGTTAAAAATGACAAATTATTTAAAGGGCAATAGCATATATGTGCTATTTGGAATAATTATGTTTATAATTATTAGAATTTATGGAAATTATTTAGGAATTCATATTTATACATTGTTATCTGAAATCATATTAGGGGCAATAATTTTTTCTACACTATGTTATACCTATTGGAAAATTACTAAAAATACATATTATTTAGATTTATTTTCATCTATAATAAAAAAATTAAAAAAGAAAAAGGAGAATATAATATGAAAAAAGAATTAAAGATAAATTTAGATTATGTGAATTCCAAGGAAATAATTAATGAAACACATGCATATTTAATGAATAATCATTTAATAAATAAAAAATTAGAGATAAGATTAATAGAAAATGGAATAATCTTACCCTATAAATCAAGTAATGAAAATAAAGATTTTCCCAATGGAGGATGTGGTGGAGTATTAAATGATGTATTAGAGTTTGTTAATGAATCCGCTTATGATGGTGGATGGTTAAAACAAGGAGCTATATATAATTTCAATAAAAGAGATATTATTAATGAAAAAAAAGATGTAATATATATTGGTCATATAGGGCAGCATTTTGGTCATTTTTTAATTGATCAAGTATCTAGATTATGGTTTGTAAATAGCGACATAAATTTAAATGATATATACATAGCATACATTGCTGATAATGATATATCAGGAAATTTTTTAGAATTTTTAAAATTATTAGGAATAAAAATAGAAAAATGTATACGTGTGAATAAACCAATGAGATTTAATCGTATATATATACCAGACCAATCAGCAAAACCTGGCGAATGGTATACAAATGAATTCAAAAATATATTTAAAACCGTAACAAAAAATGCGCTGAAGAACACTAATATTTCTTCTAATAATAAAAAGATATATTTTACAAGAACGCATTTTAATATAGCATGTAAAAAAGAAATTGGTGAAAATATTTATGAAGATATATTTAAAAAAAATGGATATGAAATATTAATTCCCGAAAAATTATCTTTATCAGAAATGATTTATTACATAAACACAAGTGAAACTATAGTGTGCATAAATGGTACTATTCCACTAAATATTATTTTTGCTTTACATCCAATAAATTTAATAGTTCTTAATAAGACAGAAATATTTCATAAGAATTTAATGTATTTTATTGATATTATAAAAAATAGCATAACATACATTGATATATATAGCCCAAAATATAAAGGGAAAAATATTGGTGTTGGTCCATTTTTAATGACATTAACGGATAATATGAAAAAATATTGTGAAAATGAAAAATTATTTATACCAAATAATATAAAAAAATATGAATTAAAGAATAGGATAACATTCATGTTTTTATATATTCGTAGAAAAATTCGTGATTATTTACATCCAATAAGAAAAAAAATAAAATTAATCTTAAGTAAATATTCATAGTTTTAATTTGTAGAAAGAAGTGACTATTGTATGGAAATAAAAAGAAAAAGCAATTTTGAGATAATGCGAATAGTTTGTATGATATTAATTATAATGTCTCATTATGCCGAAAAAATTTACTTAAATACCAATCATGAATTTACATCTATACTTGTTTCTCATTTTAATAAAAATACTATTCCAATGATGGTATTTGGAATATGGGGATCATTAGGAGTAGCAGGTTTTATATCAATAACTTCGTGGTTTATGGTAGATTCTAATAAACCTGTAAATTCTTTAAAATTTGTAAAAATTGCATTTAAAACATGGATTTATTCAATTATAATTTTGATTGGAGCAATAATTTTTGTACCAAATTTGATTAATCCTACATTAATAGTTAAAGAAATTACAACACCATTATATTTAAAACAATATTGGTTTATTACCTGTTATTGCATATTTTTATTAATTGTTCCAATTTTAAAAAAATTAATAAATAGTCTAAATAATAAAAATTTAAAAAAAGTATGTGTACTATTAATTTTGATAAGAATATATTGTTTATTTTTTGATGAAATTTGTGGTCAAATAAGCATATTTATTACAATATTTTTTATGATTGCATACTTAAAGAGAATAGAAAATAATTTTATTGAAAAACATTCTTGTAGTTTATTTTTCCTAACTATATCAATTATAATTTCATCATGCTTAGTAATCAATTATATTGGTTCTTATACGAAATTAGATTCACTATTGGGGGGGGTATATCGACTAAGAAGTTGTTCTAATATTCTAATACTTTTCGCTGGAATATTTATGCTGTATATGTTTAAAAAATTAGATATTAGCAATAATAGAATAATCAATATTATAGCAAAATCTACCATGGGAGTATATGTGCTACATGAGAACTTATTATTTATAACTCCAATTACAGATAAAGGTACATTATTGTATAATGAAATATTACATGCTCAATTATTTGCAACATCACCATATTTGCTTATAGTTTTAATATGCAGTTCATTATTGATTTTTATTGTCTTTTCAATTATAGATATTATATTAGAAAAATACGTTATAAATCCTATTCTTAAAATAACAAAATTAGATAAAAATATCGGAAAATATATCGATAAAATAGTAGTTATAGATAATTCATGATTTAGAAAAATTTAAAATGATGAGCGATATAATTGTTGCTAATAGAATAGATAAAAATATAAAGGATCGTTTAGATAAAGTTTATACTAGAGATTAAGAAGGAATATTGAGGAACTATGATTTTATCTTAAGAATATGATATACTTATTACATTATAGAATTTATTTTTGAGAAGGAAATAAATGATGTTAGAAAGGAAAAAAATAGCATATGAAAAAAATAGAAACTAATTTATTAGACTGCTATATTTTGGAACCTCAAAGATTTGGGGATGAAAGAGGTTATTTTGAATCTATTACTGAAAAAGATTTAAAAGAACTTGGATTTAATCGAATTTTTCAAGTAAGTGATTCTTTAAGTGGAAAAGGAATTGTAAGAGGATTACATTTTCAAAATGACCCTTATTGTCAAGCTAAAGTAGTTAGATGCCATAGAGGAGCAGTATTAGATGTTGTAGTAGATATAAGAAAAGATTCTAAAACATATAAACAATGGACAAGCGTAGAATTAACTCCTGAAAATGGAAGAATGTTATATGTTCCAAGAGGATTTGCACATGGATTTATATCTTTAAAAGAAGATACCATATTTGAGTATTATGTAGATAATGAATATATGCCACGCTTAGAAGGAGGAATTCTTTGGAATGATCCTGAGTTAAACATTAATTGGGATCAAATATTTAAAAAATATGAAATTGAAAAACCAATTTTATCTTCTAAAGATGAAGTAAGAGAAACACTAGAAAATAGTACTATTAATTTTCAACGAGAATCAAAACGTTATTTGATAACTGGTGTGAAAGGACAACTAGGATATGATATTGTAAGAGAATTAAATAATAGAGGAGAATATGATATTCTTGCCTTAGATGTTGATCAAATGGATATTACGAATAGAGAACAAGTTCTAACAATAGTAAAAGAATATAAACCAGATGTTATTTTCCATTGTGCTGCATGGACAGCAGTTGATAAAGCTGAAGATATAGAAGATATTGTAACTAATGTTAATGTAACTGGTACGAAAAATTTAGTAGATGCATCCTTAGAGGTAGGAGCAAAAATTGTTTATATGTCTACAGATTATGTGTTTGATGGAACAAAAGATACTCCTTATTTAGAAAATGATCCTGTTAATCCAAAAAGTGTTTATGGTAAAACCAAATATTTAGGAGAAGAAGAAGTTAGAAGAAATCCTAATCATTTTATTACAAGAATATCTTGGGTATTTGGAATTAATGGAAATAATTTTATAAAAACTATGTTAAAACTTTCAGATACAAAAACAGATTTAAATGTAGTAAATGATCAAATTGGAAGTCCAACTTATACAGTTGATTTAGCTAAATTATTAGTAGAAATGGCTGAAACAAATAAATATGGTACTTATCATGTAAATAATGAAGGATACTGTTCTTGGGCAGAATTTGCGAAATATATTATGGAAAGTAACGGAAAAAATACGAAAATTCATCCCGTTACTACTGAAGAATATTTAGAACTAACTAACACGAAACAAGCATATAGACCTAGAAATTCAAGATTAGATAAAAGTAAATTAGTAGAAAATGGCTTTGCAAAGTTACCATCTTGGCAATCAGCTACAGATCGTTATTGTGAAGAATTAAAGAAAGCAAAAATATTAAAGAAATAAATAATTTAACATCAAATTATTATTGTTGCTAAAAAATAAGTACTTAGGCATTTTTGTTTAGTACACTAAACAAATAAATAACAAAAAAATAAAAAAATATAAAATGAAATTATGAAGATAAAAAAAGAATGGGAATATTGAAATTTTCTTTAGGGAATTTTAAATATTCTTTTTTTCTTTTATTTCAATATTGAAAAATGGTCATTTTACATTCTAATTTGTTCCTGTTATAGTGGGGTTGATTGCAGTAATCAGAAGAAAAGAATGGAGGTGAATTGTGATAGCAAAGAAGTTATCATTATATGAAGAATTAGACAATTCAGTTATTGCAAATTTTGCAACAACTGTTAGAAATAATATAAAATATTGAGTTAATCATATAATTTAGATATGATACATTACTAAAGTTTTATAAATAATAATAATAGTACTAAAAATATATTTGCAACATAAGTTAATACAAATATATAAAAAGGATTGACAGAAATTGGTAAAATCACTAGAATATGCGATTAACTTATGTTATAATTATCTCATAAAAGGAGGAGATTATATGTACAATGCAGAAATGTTATTAGGTCAAGAATATTTTTCAAATAAAGGCAATATTAAAAAGGTCAATTCTGCTAATGGATTTCGTGAATTTTGGAGAAATTTTACTTTATTAAAAGTTATAGTAAAAGATCCACGCTTTGATGAAATCGTAAAAGATAATATCATAAAAGATAAAAATATAAAATCTGGAATGGCAATTATCAAAGGTACTAGAATTTCCACTAAAGATATTATACGTATGCTTAAAGATGACTACAATATTGAAGAAGTTTTGAAAAATTTTCCTACGATAAAAGATGAAAAACAAGTTTTAGCTGCTCTTGTATATGAAGCTAGAAAATGGAATTTTATCTTTGATATTTCTAAAAATTTTAACCGTAACAGATAAGATTGTAAATGAAATTATTATGTGATGAAAATATCCCAATAGATATTTCCAACAATTTATCTTCAAAACATAAGGTAATCAATGTTAGTCAAAAGTTTCAAGGTATAACCGATGAAGAAGTTTATAATATAGCTTATAAAAATAAAATGTGTATCATAACTTCAGATCATCATTTCGATAGATATAAGAATAGAAAGCATTTTGGAATCATTAGAATAATTGGTAATTTAAAAGATGCAAATAAATTGATAAATAAAGTATTATCAGAATATAAGAAGAATATGGAAAATACTTATATAAAAATATCTAATGAAGGATATAAAGTCGATATAAATAAACATAGTAAGCTTAAAAGAAAATTAAGAAAGCAAGAATATAAATTCTTGGATAGTAAATAAATATTTTATTTTACTAACAAGAATTTATTTTTTTTTGCTTTTTAAAATATTGTTACTAAATTTTTAAATAAATAAAAATGTAAAAGTAGTATGTTCAAAAAGCAAATGTACTGAAATAATGAAAAGATTAGATTCATGTATGATGAGTTAATAGTAAAGATGCAATTTTGGGATAAAGAGTTAAATGTAGGAGAAGAAAAGATCTATAAAGTAGAAATAAATCTAGCATATGTTAACCAAAAGTATTATAATAAAGAAAAGATGAGTCGCTATGAGAAAGCTTTATTAATGCTATTGATAGAAGACGAAGAAGAATTAAGAAAGATAATGGAGGGAGATTATATGTTAGAGGAAGTAGGAAAAGATATCATTAATTATTCAAGAGCAAAAGAGATAGTAACCGCCTATGTAAATGAAATGATAGAAGAAAATTATCGAAACAATTTAGCTAGAGAAGAAGGCTACGATAAAGGCCATAAAGATGGAATAGAACAAAATAAAATAGAAGTGGCCAAATCTATGTTAAAGAAAAAAATAGAATTAGAAATTATTTCAGAATGTACAGGTTTATCGATAGAAGAAATTATCAAAATAAACGAAAAATAAAAATAAATTACTAAAAATATTTACTATACTCTTAAAAATATGTTATCATGAATATGATGATAGTAAGGATAAAAACCATAGAATGGGAAATCCTAAAAATAGAAATCATCATAAAGAGAGTGATGACATGAAAAAGAAAAGTGTGAAAATATTAATATCAGGTTTATTAGTTATATTATGGATGGGAATTGTATTCTGTTTTTCTAACATGGATACTTATGAATCAAATTCTAAGAGCAAAGGAACAATCAATAAAGTTATTATTGCAACTGTAGCAACGACTAATAAAATAGGAATAACCGATAAACATCCTACTGAAGAAAGAATTAATCAAGTAGTAGAATGGTTAAATCCACCACTTAGAAAATGTATGCACGCGAGTATTTATTTTGGATTAATGCTACTTTTATTAAATGTTTTTAGAATTGGTAATAAAAAATTAACCAAATCCATTATCATATCATTAATTATATGCTTCATCTATGCATGCTTAGATGAATATCATCAAACATTTATCTTAGGAAGAACCGGACAATTTCGAGATGTAATGATTGATATGACAGGAGCAATGATTGCAACTATTTTCTATCTATCATGCTATAAATTATTGAATTTCAAGAAAAAAATACTAAAACAAGAAAAATTATGCTTATTTTAGTATTTTTTTTCATTTTTTGTATAAAATTAATATGGATAGTACCTTAAAATTATAAAAGATAGGCATTTTTCTTTACATAAATAGACAAAAATATAAATTTATGTAATAAATACTTGACTTTTAGAAATGATAAGGATAAAATAGAATTGTAAATTTAAGAAAAGGAGAGGATTTTATGAAAAAAGCATTTTTAACAGTATTAGCAGCAGTTCTAGTATTAGGAGCTACTAATGTAAGTGCAATGTCAGAAAGCGAATTAAAAGCTAAATTAACTAAGACTTATACAATTAATGGTGTTGAATACAAAGCTGACGCATCAGTTGTTAAGCAAATTAGTGATTATTTAGATACATTCGAAGTTTCTGCAGACGATGCTGACTTTATCGCTCAAAAAGTTGATGAAGCAGTTAAAGTTGTTGAAGAAAGTGGAGTAAAAGATGTTAAAAAATTAAGCTCTACTGCTAAAAACACAATTCTTGACAAAGTAGCTGAAATTTCTGCAAATACTTCTGTTAAAATGAATGTAGCTGAAGATGGAACTGTAGTTGTATACAATCCTAACACTGGTGCTGAATGGTCAAGAGTTACTGATTTAATCAAATATACTGATAATAGTGCTATCTTAATGGTTGCTGGAATCGTTTCTGTATTAGGAATCGCTGTAGCTACAAGAAAGATTGCTAAAGCAAATGCTTAAGAAAATAATTCAGATATTTGGGGTAATTGCTAAGCAATTAGCAGTTGCCTTTTTCTTTGCCTGTTTCTTGATTGTAATCATCAATTTAACATGTGGAAATAAGATTCAACGTTACATATCGTTAATCAATATGATTACAGTTATGGATAAAACAGGTGAAGATAGTGAGAGTCAAGAAATTAGCTTTGATTCTGTAAAAAAGAAATTAGCAAGTTATCCATCTTGGGGTACTATTTGGGCTACTTTAAACATCCCTAGTATCAATATGGAAGCTCCTGTATATCAGGGTGATACCTTAGATATTATAAAATATGGAATAGGGCACTATGCAGGAAGCTATTATCCAGGAGAAGGATCTACCATTATTTTTGCTGCTCATAATAGTAGTCAACATTTTATGAGATTACCACAGTTAAAAATAGGAGATAAAGTTATCGTATATGCTAGTTATGGAACTTATACTTATGAGGTAACAAATACTAAAATTATTAAAGATACTGATACGGATAGTTTAGCCATCCAGACAGATAAAGAAGAATTGATTATGTATACATGTTATCCAGTTAACGTAGTAGGGCATAAGGATAAGAGATATGTTGTTTATGCAAAGTTAGTAGGTGAAGAACATGAAAGTTAGAATGCGTATGATTTTACATTATTTATGTAAGTTCATTTTATCAATTGTTTTCTTACTATTAGTACTACTTACCACACTACGCCTTACCATCCTGAGTGAAAAATATATGTTAAAACAATTCGAAAAAACAGGATATTTCGAAAAATTATCCAAAACAATTCTGGATGAAATGTCTAATTACATTATTCAATCTGGATTAGATGAAGAAGTATTAAATAATATTTATACAACAGATATGATTGAAAAAGATATGCATACAATTATTACTTCCATATATCGTAATCAAGATATGAATATTGACACAACCGAGTTAAAAGAGAACTTAGAAAATAATGTTGCAGCTTATTTGGAAAAAAACAACATTAAAGTTGCTGATCAAACATCATTAGATCGTTTTGTCGATCAAATAGCAGATGTATACCAATCTAAAGTAAGTTTATCTGGAAATTTAAACTTGGTAAAAGGAAAATTAAATAAAGTAATTACTTATGTTAATATAGCAGTAATAGCTTTACTAATTACTACGATATTACTAAGTTTATTTATAAAATTCTATCTAAAAAAAGAAGTATTTGCTATTCCGTTCTTTACAACAGCATTTCTAATTTTTATTGGATGTTATTTCTTCAAAAATAGTATCAATATTAATAACATTATGATTTTGAATAAAGAAATATCCAGCTTTTTAACAGAAATTTTAAGTAAACTACTATCAAGGTTGAATTTAATAGCCATTATCCTTATGATAATTGGTATCATGGAAACAGTGATTTTGAAAATATTCAAAACGAAAAAATAAAAAAATCAGTATATTTAGAAAGTATCATTTGATGATACTTTTTTTCGTTGAAAAATCTTATAAAATATGCTACTATGAAGAAAAAGTGAGAAACGGATTTGATGTTATGAAATTTAAAAAAGTAATTTATCCAATCGTACTAATTACATGGATGATTGTGATATTTTTATTTTCGAATCAAAATGCGATAAAGAGTCAATCAACTAGTGATCAAGTAGCATCTAAAATTATCGATACTGTAACAACTGTATTAAAACAGCCTATTACTAAAAAACAAAAAAATAATTTAATTGAGGATACAAGAATACTAGTTAGAAAAACTGCTCATTTTACATTATATTTTATTTTAGGAATTTTCATGTATCTAACACTGGATAGTTATTCTATTCCTAAACCATTATTGTATGGAATTTTATTTTGTTTTCTATATGCAATTAGTGATGAAATCCATCAACTTTTTTTAGCAGGAAGAACAGCAAAAATAGTTGATATTTTAATTGATACAACGGGTGCATCCATTGGTAATTTTTTGATATATAAAATAAAAAAATAAATAGAGAGGTATTTATTTTTTTATTTTATCCATTCTAATAATGGTGATAATATGGCAAGAGTATTAATTATGATAGGTTCTAGAAGGGAAGGAAATTGTGCTTATTTGGCTAAACGTATTAGTGAAACATTAAAAAAAGAGCGTATATCCAATACAGTCATTACTCCCGGAAATCAAAAAATATACTTATGTACAGGTTGTATGGATTGCGATGAAACAGGAGTATGTGATTTTAAAGATGATATGATGAGCAATATTGAAAAAGTAAAAGAGGCAGAATATTTAATATTTATTACTCCAACTCGTTGGAATCTTTTATCAGGGGACTTAAAAATATTTATGGATCGTTTGAACCCTTTATATGCATCTAGAAAATTAGAAGGAAAAAAGATGATTGCATTAGTAATAGGTGCAAAAGAAAAAAGTGAATATTCAACAGATGGTGCTCTAACCTCTTTAGGAAGCTTTGCTGATAGTAGCGGGATGAAATTAATCTTTCATAAACAAATAAATAATTGCTTAGAATATGATGACCTTTCTAAACAAGAAGAAACAGTGAATAAAATATTAGAAGAAATTAAAAAATTAATAAAGTCATAGAAGCAAATAGAAAATAAAGATGAATTTCAGAAATTTACTGAAATAAAATGAAAAATTCCCCAAAAAAAGAAAAGGAAAATGCAAAAATGGCCATTTTTCTTTTTCTTTCTAATGTGATATAGTTGCTAACATATATCTAAAAAGGAACCAAATTATTACATTGAAATAAGATAATAATGACTTTAGATATCAAACAAATAAAAAATGAGGTGATTACATGAAACTATTAATCTTTTTAGGAATAACATCTATTTTTGTTTTATTTGTAGTGTGGACGATGTTAGTAACAGCAAAAAGAGCGGATGACATAATAGAAGAATATAATCATAAAAATTAAAACAAAGAGGAATTTTCTGAAAAAGAATTTCTCTTTTTTCTTTTTTTTGCTATACTATATATAGTTGAAGAGGGTCCGGATATGAAAGAACTATTTAAAAAATTAAAAATTGAACCAAATAATCTAAAATTCTATCAATTAGCTTTTTCACATTCTTCTTATGTAAATGAAAAACATTTAAAAACTAGTTATGAACGATTAGAATTTTTAGGAGATGCAGTATTAGAATTAGTAATAAGCGATTATTTATATAATCACTTTGATGTACAAGAAGGGGATATGACAAAAATTAGAGCTAGTTATGTATGTGAAAACGCTTGTTTTACTTATGCTAGCAATTTGAATTTTAGTAACTATATTAAAGTAGGACATGGAGAAGAATTAGAAGGAGGTCGCTATAAAAAAGTAATTCTAGCTGATATTTTTGAAGCTTTTATGGGAGCTATCTATTTAGATTTAGGATATGAAATAGTAAAAAGAGTAATATTAGATATTATTACACCCTATATTGAAGATGAAAAAATTATTTTCTTTAGCGATTATAAAAGTTCTTTGCAAGAATTAGTGCAGACAGATAAAAGAAGCCTTTACTATGAACTTTTAGAAGAAACAGGTCCAGCTCACCAAAAAGAATTTACAATAGCTGTAAAAATTGATAATATTACTTATGGAATCGGTAAAGCGAAAAGCAAAAAAGAAGCTGAACAAGAAGCAGCTAAAAATGCTCTTGAAAAAATGGCTTTGCTTGAGAAAAAATAAAAAGTATAGTATAATAAACCATATATTTCTTTGGAGAGTATTTATGACTAAAAATTTACAATTTGATTGGTATGATAATTTAAAAATAGAGATTGTGAAACTAGCAATAGAATTTTTTAATATCAAAATGGATATGGTATATACTCTTATTAGCAATCGTTGGATTACAGAAGATATTAATTTAGAAGAAAGTACAGCTCAGTTACAAGAATTGCTTGATATCACGAATTTTGACTTTCAACAATTAATTACAGAAATTAATACAATTGAAAAAGAATATATCTCCCAATTTTATTCTATGGAAGATTTACTAGACGAATTTGAATATATCAAAGAAAATATTGATTTAGTAAATAGCTATTTTGGTAATATGATGGAATACATGAGTATTATTGATGATTATCAACTATCACCTGAATTATTAAAAAACAAATGGGAAGATTATTTAGATAAAGATGAGTTGTGTTTTAATCAAATTTGTATTAATCACGAACAATTAAAACAATTACGAAAAGAAAGGATTGATAAAATTGAGTAAAATTAAAATTTTTGCTTTAGGCGGATTAAATGAAAATGGAAAAAATATGTATGTAGTAGAGGTAGATAATAGTTTATTTATTTTTGATGCCGGTTTAAAATATGGAACAGATAAAATGTTAGGAGTAGATTATATTATTCCTAATATGGATTATTTAGTAAAAAATAGAAAAAAAATTAAAGGTGTATTTTTAACACACGGACACGATTCAAATATGGGAGCAATTAGTGATTTGGTACAAATGATACCAGAAATAACTGTATATGCAACGAAATTTACGATGGAAATTGTGAAGACTGATTTATTAGATGCAGGAATTATGAAAGCTAATTTAAAAGAAATTAGACCGCACTCTAAAATTGAATTTACACATGATTTATATATATTTCCGATTAGCATTACCCATTCCATTCCTGATGCTGTATGTTATGTTTTATATACTAAAGATGGAGCAATTGTTTATACTGGAGATTTTGTATTTGATCCTACCATGAAAGGTCCTTATAAGACAGATATTGGAAAACTTGCTTATGTAGGAAAACAGGGTGTTCTATGCTTACTATCAGAATCATTTTATGCAGAAAAAAAAGGACATACTTCTCCAAATAATCGTGTAAGTGATTTTATTAGAGAAGTTCTTCATAAGAATGATGATCGAATTATCGCTACGATTTTGCCTGCCCATATTTATAGAGTACAGGAAATCTTTAATGAAGTAATGAAAACACATCGTAAAATCGTAGTTATGGGAAAAGGTTTACAAGATCTACTAAATAAAGCAATCGATATGAATTATTTAACTATTGATAAAGATCGCATTGGTGATTTATCTAATTTGAATGATAAAGGGGTTATTGTCTTAATATCTGATGAAAAAGAAAAACCATTTGCTAACTTAGAACGTATTTTAAAAGGTTTTGATAAATATATTAAATTAAAAGAAACAGATACGATCTTTTTAACAGAAGCAAGCTATGATGGTATTGAAAAAAGATATGCTGTTATTATGGATGATATTGCGAGAAATAATCTAAATGTAGTAGCTCTTTCCAATAAAAAACATCTTCTTCATCATGCATCAAGAGAAGATTTAATGCTAATGATAAATTTAATGAATCCTAAATATTATTTTCCAGTAAAAGGAGAATATCGTCATCAATATATGAATGCAGAAGTAGCCGAAGAATTAGGAATTCCTAAAGAAAATATTCTACTAAAACAAAATGGTGATGTTGTTGAATTTATTGATGGAAAACTAACAGATACGATAGAACATATTGAGGTAGATGATGTTTTAATTGATGGAAAAAGTCAAGGAGATATTGGTGAGTTAGTATTAAAAGATCGCGAAATGCTAGGAGAAAATGGAATTGTAATCATTAGTGCTACTATGGATAGAAATACTAAAGAATTATTAGCTGGACCAGAGGTTTTAACAAGAGGATTTATCTATGTAAAAGAAAATCAAGATTTAATTGAGGAAACGAAAAAAATTTGCTTAGAAGTAATCAATAATAATATAAATGTAGAAGAAAAGAAAATCGACTACACACAAATCAAAAATGAAGTAAGAGAATCTTTGGGAAGGTATTTTTATAAAGAGACAGAAGCAAAACCAATGATAATTACTGTAATTCAAGAAGTCTAAAACAAAAAATGAATTGAGGAAATCATATGAAAAAGAATAATATTATAGTTGTTGTTGTAGTATTATTAGTTTTAGCAGGAATAGGGGTAATAGGATATCAAATCAATGAAAAAAAGAAACAAGAAAGAGAAGAACAACAACTTCTCTTAAAAATTCAAAATAGTTATGCTCCAATTGTTTCTTCTACCAAATTAAAAAAAATATATATTCATAAGGACAATACATATCAGAAAATTGGCACTTTAGAAAAAGGAGTAGTCTTTCCTTTAGTAAAAAAAGAAATTCAAAGTACCAAAGATGTATATTACCAAATAGCAGGAACCAATTACTATGTAGATTACCAAAACTTAAAAGAGGTAAAAAATTATCAACCAAATACCGAACTGGATTCATATATTGTGACTCATCAAATTACTACCAATCCAACTCACTTATATCGTGATGGGAAATTAATGATTTCAATAGAAGAACCAATGGTATTAGATATTTTATTAACCAAAAATAATCAGTATTATGTAAAATATTTAAATGAGATTTATGATATTCATGAATCTTTTGAATTACAAGAAAAAAGTCATGTGGATTTGCTTCAGGAGATTAGTGTTCTTAATTTTAGTAATGATATCTCTTTAGAACAATTGGAAAAAGTAATTCATCTTTTAAAAGAAGAAAAGAAAGAAACTATTTCTATAGCTGATTTTACAAGATGGATAAATGGCATGATTCATTTAGAAAGTAATAAAATATTATTGTTGTCTTATCAAGAATTAGATGATGATAAGAAACAATTATTACAAGAAAATAATTATTTAGTGAATACAGATTTAGAACAAATAGAATTTGTATCAGGAGATACCAAATTAAAAATAGGAGATACCAAGTATTACAAATATGAAATCTATAACAGTACTAGTATAGATCGTGTTAAGGATATGTTAAATGGTATCAAAGAAATAAAACCAGTGGTTCCAAAAGTAGCAGTACTTAATTATCATTTCTTCTATGATAGTTCAAAAGGTGAATCCTGTAATGAGACTATTTGTCTAGATATAAAAAACTTTAGACAGCAATTAGATTATTTAAAGCAAAATAACTTTAAAATATTAACCATGCAAGAATTTAATGATTGGATGGATCAAAAAATAATATTACCTGAAAAATCAGTATTAATTACGATAGATGATGGAGCAATGGGAACTAGTAGTATCAATGGAAATCAATTAATTCCTATTTTGGAGGAGTATCAAATACCAGCTACTTTATTTTTAATTACTGGTTGGTGGGATATTAGTAATTATCAATCAAATTATTTGGAAATCCATTCTCATGGAGATGAATTACATCATAATAATTACTGTAATGCTAGTGGAAAATGTGGCTATAAAGGTTTACTCTTATCAAAAGAAGAGATTAAAAGCGATTTAGAAACATCGATTCGTAAGATTGGTAGTAATTTAGCATTCTGTTATCCCTTCTATCAAAAAAATAATACGATGGTAGAAGCATTAAAAGAAACAGGGTTTCAGTTAGGATTTGTTGGTGGTAATCGTAAAGCTACACAAAAAGATGATAAATATGCAATACCTCGATATGTTGTTTATAAAGATACCAGTTTAAATGGATTTATTAGTATGGTAAAGTAAAATAAAGTTCATTTATTAGAATATTCTATCAAAATACTTGATTTTATCTTAAGTTTATGGTAGAATCTTAAATGTTTGAAACTCCTGTTTCAAACCGCATTGATTAGGTTTTAAAACAAAATGATTTGTACCTTAAGAGCGAGTCTAGAAAATAAAAAAGGAGGGTTATTATGAACGCAGTAATTAAAACAGGTGGAAAACAATATTTAGTTTCTGAAGGAAGCGTAATTTTCGTAGAAAAATTAGCTGGTAATGAAGGAGACAAAATTGTTTTTGATGAAGTTTTAATGCTTGATTCTAAAGTAGGAAATCCTTACGTTAGTAAAGCAAGTGTAGAAGGTGTTATCCTAAAACAAGGAAAACATAAGAAGATTAGAGTGTTTAAATATAGCCAAAAAGATAGAAGCAATCGTAGAACACTTGGTCATAGACAACCTTATACAAAAATTGAAATTAAAAAAATTAATGGGTAATAAAAATGATTAAAGTAATGGTAGAAAGTAAAAATAAAAAGCATATTGACAAAATAGAAATAGTAGGACATGCCGATTACGATGATTATGGTAAAGATATCGTTTGTAGTAGTGTTAGTAGTATTGTGACAACTACTGTCAATGGTATTTATGAAATTCAAAAAGAATATCTAAAAGTAGAAGAAATAAAAGATGGTATGATTTTAACAATACTAAAAGAAGATACTATTTGTGATAAATTAATTAAAAATATGCTTACGTTACTTTCAGAGCTTTCAGAAAGTTATCCAGAAAATATAATGGTTAAGTAAGGAGGAAAATAATATGTTAGAAAGATTAGTTTTAAATATACAATATTTTGCTCACCATAAAGGACAAGGTTCTACATCTAACGGTCGTGATTCTGCTGGTCGTAGATTAGGTGCTAAAGCAGCTGATGGTGAATTTGTAACAGCTGGATCTATTCTTTATCGTCAAAGAGGTACTAAGATTATGCCAGGTAAAAATGTAAAACGTGGAAATGATGATACCTTATTTGCAACAATTGATGGAATTGTTAAATACGAAAGATTAGGTAAAGATAAGAAACAAGCTAGTGTATATACCGTAGGAGAATAGTTCAAACTATTCTTTTTCTATTTGATAAGAAAGCAAAGCAATGGATAAGATTTATTTAGATGAAGAAGGTTATCAAAATTATTTAAAAGAATTGGAACAAATCAGTAATGAAAATAGATATAATTCTGTAAAATGTAGTCTAGTTAGATTGTCTTTTTATAGAAATAATAGTATAGTAAAATCAGCTGATAAGTTTGAATAAGCACATTTTTCTTTACATGGTTAACAAAATGTGATATAATAGCAACAATTTCAAGCAGTATCAGAAATTAGAAAGATAGAGGTGTTTTAAAACATGGAATTAAAAGATTACAGAACTCAACTTGCTAATTTAGATATTAATGAGCAAAAATTAAGAGATTTATATTTAAGAAATTTAGCATTAGGAAAAATTCAAGGACCATCAACAGGATATGCTAGCATTGATAAACCTTGGTTACAATGGTATAGTGAAGAAAGCATAAATACAACATTGCCAGAAATGACATGCTTTGATTATTTATACCAGTGTAATTCAAAATTTTTAAATAACTGTGCTTTGAATTATTTTGGTAGAAAAATATCTTTTAAAGAATTATTTGATAATATTAATGCTACTGCCAAGGCATTAAAAGCAATAGGTATAAAAGAAAATGATATTATAACTGTGTCACTACCTAATATTCCTGAAGCAGCATATTTATTTTATGCATGCAGCAAAATAGGTGTAACTGCTAATATGGTAGACCCAAGAACTAGCGAAGATGGTATAAAAAAATATATAGAAGAGGTTGATTCAAAGTTAGTGATAATAATAGATTCATATTTCTATAAAATAAAAGATCTAATTGCTAATAAAACAATAGATAAGGCAATTGCAGTATCTCCTGCTGATTCATTACCTTTAAATTTACATTTTGCCTATAAAGCAAAAACTTATATCGAAACATTAAAAGACTCTAATAAAAAAATAGAATTCAATCAAAAGGTAAGTAATTGGGTCGATTTTATAGAAAAAGGAAAAAATTATGAAGAGGATATTAAAACAGATTATGATGTAAATAGAGCTGTCGTAATAGAACATACTGGTGGTACAACTGGAAATCCAAAGGGAGTTAAACTTTCAAATAAAAACATAAATGCTGTTGCTTTACAAAGCGTGCTAACTGGTATCGATATGCAAAGAAAACATACTTGGTTAGATATTATGCCAACTTTTATTGCATATGGAGTTGGAATGGGATTGCATTTACCATTGACAATTGGTATGGAAACTATATTAATTCCGCAATTTGATGCCAAAAAATTTGATAAATTAATTTTAAAACATAAACCAGTACATATGGTAGGTGTTCCATCATATTGGGGAACAATTATTAATAGTAAAAAAATGAGAAAACAAGATTTATCATTTATGATTGCTCCAACAGTAGGTGGAGATGCAATGAATATTAATCTTGAAAAAGAAGCCAATAAATTTTTAATGGAACACAATTGTAGTTCCAAAATAACTAAGGGATATGGCATGACTGAAGTAACTGGTGGAGTTGTTGGAACATTAGATCAAAGTAATCAAATTGGTAGTGTAGGATCACCATTTGTAAAAAGTACAGTAGCCATCTTTAATCCTGAAAATAATGAAGAATTACATTACAATCAACAGGGTGAGGTTTGTATGACAGGGCCAAATATCATGTTGGGATATTTTGATAATGAAGAGGCTACTAAAGACATCTTAAAAGTTCATTCAGATGGTACAGTTTGGATACATTCTGGTGATATTGGATATATGACAGAAGATGGTAACTTATTTATCGTTGATAGACTAAAACGAATGATTATTAGATATGATGGTTTTAAAGTCTTTCCATCAATAATTGAAAGTGTTATTTCTTCACATGAGGCCGTAGATTTGTGTACAGTTGTTGGTATAAAAGATTTAGAGCATAGTCAAGGTAAACTCCCTAAAGCACATATAGTTTTAAAGGATCAATTCAAGAATGAAGAAGAAAAAATAATTAATGAAATAAAAATCCTATGTAAAGAGCAATTACCGGAATATGTACAACCATATGATTATCAAATTAGAGAAGAGTTACCATTAACTAGTATAGGTAAAATTGATTATAGAACTTTAGAAGCGGAAGATGAACATATAAAAATTATGAAAAAATAAAAAAGGAGGTCTATAAAAAGACTTCCTTTTTTTATTTTATTTTTTAAGAAATATGATATAATGAATTTAATAATAGGTGGTGTTTGTGATATGCAAATTGGTATGTCAGTAATTGCATGTAGTTTTTTCTATTTAGTATTACTTGCAATAGTATATTTTAATAAAAGAAAAGTTAATACTTTTGAAACGAGATTATATGGAATTTTATTAGGATTAAACATCATAGGATTGTTTTTAGAATTTATTTGTTGCTTAACAGTAAGAAATTTAGAATTGATACCATTCATAAATATGATATTTAATAGATTGTATCTAGTTTATTTTGTTACATACATTACTATTTTTACAGTTTATGTTTATTATGTTTCTTTTGATAAACAAAAAATAAATACTACAGATAGTATAGATACTAAAAATAAGATGAGAGTAACAATAAGCGTTATTTATGCTATATCTTTATTTTGTGTATTATTTTTACCTTTATATTACTATAATGATAAAAATTCTGTTTATTCATATGGACCAGCAACTAATTTTTTGACTATATTATGTGGAATATATATGATTATTGATCTATATTGTATGTTAAAAAACTTTCAAAATATTAAGACAAAGAAAAATATCCCATTATTTGCATTACTAATTTTCTTTGTAATTGCTTTCATTGTAAGAAATGTAGATCCTAGTATTATTTTAATTAATTCATCTTTTGCTCTAGTTACTGCAATCATGTATTTCACCATTGAAAACCCAGATATAAAAATGATTGAACAGCTAAATATTGCACGTGATCAAGCAGAGAAGGCTAATCACGCTAAGAGCGATTTCTTAAGTAGTATGTCACATGAAATTAGAACACCATTAAATGCAATTGTTGGTTTTAGTCAAGCTTTAACGGAAGAAGATTTACCACCTCAAGCAAAAGATGAAGTCAAAGATATTATGATGGCTAGTGAAACCTTACTAGAAATTGTAAATGGAATCTTGGATATCTCTAAAATTGAAGCCAATAAACTAGAAATTGTCAATACAGAATATAACTTTAATTTAATATTAGAAGAGCTAGTTTCTTTAACCAAAGCTCGTTTAGGAGAAAAACCATTAGAATTTAAATATAAGTTTGATCCATCCATTCCACCTTATCTATATGGTGATAAAGTTCGCGTAAAACAAATTATCCTAAACTTATTAACAAATGCTGTAAAATATACCAAAGAAGGTTGGATTAGCTTTGAAGTCAATGCAATTCAAAAAGAGGGTGTCTGTCGTTTAATCATTTCAGTAGAAGATTCTGGTATAGGAATCAAACCAGAAAGTATCGATAAGTTATTTACAAAATTTGAGCGACTTGATATTGAAAAAAATAATACCATTGAAGGAACAGGACTAGGCCTTGCCATTACCAAAAAATTACTAGATTTAATGGGAGGACAAGTTGTTGTTCAAAGTGTTTATGGTCAAGGATCTAAGTTTACAGTAGCAATTGATCAAAGAATTGTTACCAATCCAACAACAGTTGTAGAACCTACTCAAGTACCGATAGAAAATTTAGATTTATCTACTATGAAAATTTTAATAGTCGATGATAATAAAATTAATCTAAAAGTAGCTTCTCGTTTATTAAGTGACTACCACTGTCAAATAGAAACTTTAGAAAGTGGTTTGGAATGTATTGATAAAATCAAAGCTGGAAATACTTATAATTTAATTTTAATGGATGATATGATGCCAAAATTAAGTGGAGTAGAAACTTTACATCAGTTACAACAAATTCCAGGTTTTTCTATTCCTACCATTGCTTTAACAGCTAATGCTATTTCTGGTATGAAAGAAAAATATTTACAAGAAGGCTTTCATGATTATCTAGCAAAACCGATTGATAAGAAAGAATTATACAGGGTTTTGACGAAATTCTTAGTGCAAAAATAATAATTTATGATATACTTATTTTAAGATAGAAAGAAGGTTAAATATGAAAGATGTTAATTTATTAGTAAATAACGGAGTAAATATTCAAAAAAGTTTAGAGCTATTTGGTGATATGGAGACTTATAATGATACTTTAAATGACTTTTTAAGTGAAATAGATGAAAAGCTCGCAAAAATTAAAATGTACAAAGAAACAAGTGATATGGCTAATTATGCCATTCTTGTTCACTCTTTAAAAAGCGATAGTAAATATTTTGGATTTGAAAAATTAGCAGAACTTGCTTATAATCATGAAATGGAAAGTAAAGCCAATAATATGTATTATGTTACCGATCATTATGATGAATTAATGCAAGAAGCAAATCGTATTGTTGCTTTAGTAAAACAGTATATGGGTATTTCTACTACTACTGCTGATGCATCTGTAGTAAGACCTCAAGTTATTAAAGATAAGACCATTTTAGTAGTAGATGATTCCAATGTTGTTCGTAACTTTGTATCTAAAATCTTTAGTAATCAGTATGATGTCATAATAGCAAATGATGGTAGTCAAGCATTAGATATTATTCGTTCTAATGTTGATGATAAAATTGTTTGTATGTTATTAGATTTAAATATGCCAAATGTAGATGGTTTTCAAGTATTAGATTACTTTAAACAAGCTAATTTATTTTCAAGAATTCCAGTAGCAATTATAACTGGGGAAGGTACGCAAGCAAATGTCGACAAAGCTTACCAATATCCAATTATAGATATGTTACAAAAACCATTTAATGAAGTAAATGTAAAAAATATTGTAGATAAATTGATTATGGTTCGTGATTTGAATCAAAATCATCAATAAGAAATTCTACAGGTTAAAGAAAAACACAAGAGAGTAATAAAGAAGAATAGAATGTTAATTTTATTCTTTTTTTAGAAAGTGGTGATATAATGAACTCAAAAAAAAGAATAATAATAACCATTAGTATTTTAATTTTATTACTTGTGCTAGGATTCGCAATATGGTGGTATTTATATGAAGAAAAAATAGAGATTTCTTTAAAAAAGGATTTACAAGTTCCTTATAAGAGTACTGTTACCAATTTATCTTTTATTGATTATATTAAGAATGGAACAATAATAACAAAAGAAAAAAATATAGATACTACTAAACTAGGAAAAAAGAAAATAACTATATCTTTTAAAAATAAATATGGTAGAAAGGAAAAGAAATCTTTCGAAATTACAGTTATTGATATTACCCCACCAGAAATAGAATATCAAGAAATATTAACTACAGTTGAAGGAAATGAAATTGATTTATTAAAAGATGTTACTGCTATCGATGATGTAGATCAAGAAATAGAAATTTTAGTAGAAGGGACTTATGACTTTCAAAAAGCAGATACTTATCCTTTATCTTATGTAGCTAAAGATCAAAGTGGTAATGAGATGAGAAAAGAATTTACCTTAATAGTAGAAAAAAAGCCAGCAGTACAATCAAAATCAAATAATCAAAAACCAGATTCTACTTTTACCACATCCAAAGGTTTTTCAGGATATACCAAAAATGGAGTAACATATATTGATGGTATATTAATTGCTAATAAAACATATAGCCTTCCTTCTAATTATGGAAATGGTTTAACACAGGATACAATTAATGCCTTTGATGAAATGAAAAAAGGAGCTCGAAATGCAGGATTAAATATTGAGATTATTAGCGGTTTTCGTTCTTATGATAAACAAAATACTATTTACAACAATTATGTAGCAAAAGATGGAAAAGTAGCTGCTGATAGATATTCAGCGCGTCCTGGACATTCTGAGCATCAAACAGGAATGGCAGTTGATATTAATAGTCTATATACCTCTTTTGAAAATACTAATGAAGGAAAATGGTTAAGTGCCAACAGTTATCAATATGGATTTATTTTAAGATATCCAAAAGATGGAGAAGATATTACTGGTTATATGTATGAACCATGGCATTTTCGATATGTTGGAAAAGATCTAGCTACTAAATTATATAATAATGGTGCATGGATTACTCTAGAAGAATATTTTGGAATTACTAGTCAATATGAGTAATTTTTTAGAGGATTCATAAAAGACAAACTAAAATAATTGTTTTTTAAAAAAATTTATGATATAGTATGGATAGAAAAAGGGATCATACTATAAAGTGTTTTAGGGTGTATAAAAATGATAGTTAAGCACTTAGTCTCTCATAGATTGAGTGCTATTTCTTTCTGATAAAAATGGAGGTGATACAATGTTTATCGATGAAGTAACGATTGAAGTTCATGCAGGTAATGGTGGCGATGGATGTTGCGCTTTTCGAAGAGAAAAATATATCCCAATGGGTGGACCTTATGGTGGAAATGGTGGTAGAGGAAGTAATATCATTTTTAAAGTAGATGAAGGATTACATACTTTATTAGATTTACGCTATAATCGCATTATTAAAGGAAAAAAAGGTGAAAATGGGACTGGAAAAAACTGTAATGGAAAAAACAGTGAAGATGTTATTATCCGTGTTCCTCAAGGAACAGTAGTTACCGATACTGATACAGGTCTCATCTTAGCTGATTTAAAACAAAAAGATGATTCTGTGATTGTTGCCTATGGTGGTAGAGGTGGTCGTGGGAATACTGCTTTTAAAACCCAGAATAACCCAGCACCAAATTTTTCTGAAAATGGGGAACCAGGCGAGATTAAATATCTAAAAGTTGAATTAAAAATGCTTGCTGATGTTGGCTTAGTAGGACTCCCTAGTGTAGGAAAAAGTACTATTATTTCTCAAGTATCCAAAGCAAAACCTAAAATTGCAGCATATCATTTTACTACGTTAACTCCAAATCTTGGTGTTTGTAAAGATCGTTTGGGTAGAAGCTTTGTGATGGCAGATCTTCCGGGATTAATAGAAGGAGCAAGTCATGGAGAAGGATTAGGAGATCGATTCTTAAGACACATTGAAAGAACAAAAGTAATTGCCCATGTCATTGATATGTCTGGTTTTGAAGGAAGAGATCCTTATCAAGATTATCTAACCATTCAACAAGAACTAGAACAATTTAGTAAAAAATTAATTGAAAAACCACAAATTATTCTAGCTAATAAGATGGATATTGAATCAGCTAAAGAACATCTGAAAGAATTTAAGAAAAAAGTAAAACTACCTATTTATGAGATTAGTGCAATGAATAGGGAAGGATTAGATGAAGTTCTAGTAGCTTTAGGGGATTTAGTAGAAAAAACCAAAGAACAACCATTATTTGAGGAAAATCAATTTGAAGGACATGTTCTTTATAAATTTAAAAAAGAAGAACCATATACTATTACAAGAGAAGATAATGGTACTTGGGTATTATCAGGAGAAGAATTAGAAAAATTATTTAAAATGACAAAATTCACAACAGAAGAAGGAATATTGAGATTTACTCGTCGTCTTCGTAAAATGGGTGTTGACGATAAATTAGAACAGTTAGGAGCTCAAGAGGGAGATACGGTTCGTATCCTAGATTTTGAGTTTGAATACCGAAATTAAAAAAAGAAAAAATCAGAATCTATTTTAATGCTTCTGATTTTTTTATAAATAATAGAATATATTTATTTATCTTCGATAAGAAAACAATCACCAATGTGATAGTACTTACAGATACCAAGTGGAAGTTCATAAATATAATATCCGTTTTTTTGTGGGAAAATAATGCGATTTGGACGCAAACTAGGATACAATACTAGAATTTTATTGTTTTTATCCGTCACAATAACATCTATTTTTTGAAACATAAAAAAAGTATGAATACTATTACACTTTGGAAATATTTTTCCTGTTGTAATTGTTTTTTTTTGAAACATAAAACCAATTAATCTTTGTCGAAAAGTTGTACATAATTCTAATTCAATCTTTTTTTTATTGCATAATAGATACATTTTAGTCACCATAATCAGTATAACAGAACAAATTTAATTTGACAAACTTTCTAATTTATTCTACACTTTAAATAGTAGGTGATGCTAAATGAAAAATACTAAAGGTCAAGCTTTAGTAGAATATATTTTAATTATCGCATTAATGTCCATCATTATTATTAGTTTAGTAAAATATTTTGGCGGGTATTTAAAAGATGCTATTACTAAAACCTCATGTAACATAGCAGGGCTTGATTATGTAGCTGGAGAAAAAGCAGGCGAAGGAAACTGCAAAGACGAGTATGACGAAATGTTGAAGGTTCAATGTCAAGTAGTGTTGGTGAAACCAAAAACTAATGATAAATGAACTATATAGAGAGCTAAAAATTTTAGT
>CANRKU010000011.1 GCA_947631295.1 uncultured Bacilli bacterium | reverse complement strand
AAAATGAGTTTAAGTGGATCTTTATTTGATTTAGAAAAATTATTAAATATTTCCAGAAGTTATATTAGTCGTCTAACAGCTACGGAAGTTTATGAAAAAGCACTTGTTTGGGCAAAAGAATTTGATGTAGAATTTGCTTCTATCTTAGAAAAGTATAAAGATTATTCTATTTCTATCTTGAATATTGAAAGAGAACAGAAAAAACCGAGAAAAGATTTTGAATCGTTTTCAACTATTAAGAAAAATATCTGGTATATGTATGATGAATACTTTACTGGTGATTTAACTTATGACTTTGGGAAAATAACCGATAAAGAAGAAATTAAGATTATTCTTTCTACCTATCTAAATCAATATTTTAATGAAAATGATGATAAAGATACTTGGTTTTCTAAAATTAAAGAGTTATCTACAGAGTTAGGTTATTGTAGTGATATGAAAGAATATAAATTAAATCCTGATGTATATAAAGGCAGTGTTGCTGATGTTTCCACTGTGATTCGTGTTGCTACTACTACTAGTTCTATGACTCCAGATTTATATGAAATATTAAGATTGCTTGGAAAAGATAGAATTGAAAAAAGATTCCAAAAATTTATGTAGAAGAGATTTCTCTTCTTTTTCTTTTAAAATGTACAAAAACGTTATATAATAAAGTTATATATGGAGGTTTTATGGAACTTAATAAAAAAAATTTAAATAAAATTATTATGCTAATTACTTTTGGAATTGGGTTATTTTGGTTATTAAATAACTTATCTATTATTATTTTATTTTTATCACATGTTTTAAAACTATTATTTCCTTTTATTTTAGGTGGTGTGATTGCATTTATCTTAAATATTCCAATGACTAAGATTGAGAATTTTATTAGAGATAAGAATAAAAATCAGAAAATAATATTTCCTATTAGAACACTTTCTATTGTTTTGTCTTTAATTTTATTTTTAGGGGTTATTTTGTTAATTTGTTTTTTGTTGATTCCGGAATTAATTGAAAATATTCAATTGTTGATTAATAATATTCCTGCTTTTTTTGAAAATATAGAAGAATGGGTATTAGAATTGGTTGATAATTATCCTGATATTCAACAACGGATAGCTGATACTTTTAAGAATACTACAAACTTTAATAATATCGCTGTTACTGTTTTAAACTATGTTATTAATGGTTCTTTAAAAATGATTACTAATTTAATTTCGGGAGTATTTACATTGTTTACAGCTATTGTTTTTGCGATTTATATGTTAAGTCAAAAAGAATATTTGGAAAGAGGAATAAAAAAGGTTATGTATGCTTATATGAAAAAAGAGCATGTTGAGAAGATTTTGGAAATTGCTACATTGTCAAATAAAACTTTTTCTAAGTTTATTTCGGGGCAATGTGTGGAAGCTATTATATTAGGAGCTATTTTCTTTGTTATTTTAACGCTTCTTCGTTTTCCATATGCTTTGATTATTTCAATCTTAACTGCAATTACTGCCTTAATTCCTATGTTTGGTGCTATGATTGCGATGATAGTAGGAGCTTTGCTAATAGCTGTTACGAATCCTTGGCAAGCAGTTCTGTTTATTATTGTTTTCCAAATTGTTCAACAGATTGAAAATAATTTTATTTATCCAAAGGTTGTTGGTAAATCAGTTGGACTTGCTTCTATGTGGACTTTAATGGCTGTTATTTTAGGTGGAAGTTTATTGGGCATTACTGGTATGATTATTGGGTTGCCATTAGCATCTATTTTATATGCTATTTTGAGAAAAGAAACGAATGAACAATTAGAAAAGAAAAAATTAAAGATATAATTTTTTATGTTGGAGGTAAGAATAATGAAAAAAAATATAATTAGAACTGTTATTGTCATAGTGGTTTTTATCTTAATTGTACTAGGATTTATTTGGATATTTCATAAGGATACCAAAACCTTAACTGATCAAGAAAAATTTAGTAGTGAATATACACAGGTTAGTAAAAATAATGTTTATGTATATCGTACTGTTGATGAAATTATTAATATTTTAGAAAAGGGTACAGGAATCGTCTATTTAGGTTTTCCTGAATGCCAGTGGTGTCAACGATACACAAAATATTTAAATGAAGTAGCATTAGATTTAGGAATTGATAAAATTTATTATTATAATATTCGACAAGATCGTATTGATAATAGTGAAGAATATTTAAAAATAGTTTCTATTTTGAAAGAATATTTGCAAGATGATGAAGAAGGAAATAAAAGAATTTATGTACCTAGCATTATTGCTTTAAAAAAAGGAGAGATTATAGGTTTCGATGATGAAACTGCCTGGGATACAAAGGGATTTTCTACTCCTGATGAATATTGGACAGATAATGAAGTAGAAGAACTAAAAGAAAAATTAGAAAAAATGATTTTAGATACGGATATGAATCTATGTACAGAGTGCGAATAACTTTATGATTTTATTATCATAGGAGATGAAGAAATATTATGGATTTGGAAGATACTTTTAGACTTTTGGTGAGTGGTTACTATGGTGTTGAAGATATGGATGAATATCCTTTAAAAGTATATATTCTCAAAGATATTGAAAATTATATTTTAGATTTTATCAAACAGTATCCAATTTCTCATTTCCATTATTTAGAGGAAGCAAGGAAACTGGAAAGTCTTCCATTAAAAACAAAATTGCAAGATAGTTTGCTTGTTTTACATTCTATTAAGGCTCCTCTTGAATTATCTTTATTGATTCGACAAAAACTCAATCAATTGGATAACTAATCTTCATTTTTGGATTTATTTAAATTTTGGTTCCTAAAATCATAAAATATTCCAAATGAAAATATTGCTTTTTAAAATGGAATTATGTTAAAATAAAAGAGCTAGTTGAATAGCTTTTCTGGTCTGTTGGTGAAGTGGCTTAACACACCACCCTCTCAAGGTGGCATTCACGGGTCCGAATCCCGTACAGATCACCATAAAGTGAATTATTTAGATAACTTTTTTTATCTTTTTTATAAATAAACAATTTTATTTTTTGAAAATTTGTTAAAATATGATATCATATTATTGAATAAAATAAATAATTATATTTTAAATAGGTGGTGTTGCTGATGATAAATTTAGATACTACAGTATATTTGGTGATAAAAGCTAATGGTAATGTAGTAAGTGTTTCAAGAAATGATCATTTTGAAAATCATATTCAATATATGAAAGAATTAATGAATACGAATCTAGTATTACAAGATAGTACTGAACCTATTTCTTTTGATAATAATCAGAATATTAAGACTAAGTTTTCTTATTTAGAAAAATTAGTACTAGATCAGAATATTGTTTTAGAAAATTTTAAACTTGATTCATCTAATGATTTATCGATGTTAAATGTTTATTTACCATCCGTTATTTCTAAAAGCCAAAAAGATATTATAGATTCTTTGAATTCTCAATTAGATCAATTCCATTGTATGTTTTTATTAGTTCATTCTCCTGATGATCTTCTTCCATTTAAAGATCTTTTTACAGAATTAATGGATATTAGACATGGAAATGATAGATTAAATGAGTATGTAGAAGAAAATTTAGAGACAAATATAAAAACGTTATAGAGTTTGAGATTATGAAAGTATTACTATATGCAGAGGGTCTAAAAACAATTGGAAAAAGTGGTCTTGGTAAGGCTATTAAACATCAAATGAAGGCTTTAGAGGATGAAAAAATTGAGTATACTTTAAATCCAAAAGATGATTATGATATTTTACATATTAATACCTGGTTTTTAAAATCCTATTTTGTAGCTAAAAAGGCGAAAAGAAAGGGTAAAAAAATAGTATATCATGCTCATTCAACAGAAGAAGATTATAAGAATGGATTTATTCTAGCAAAACAAACTTCTAAACTTATTAAATGGTGGTTAATTCGATGTTATTCTTTAGGTGATGTTATTGTAACTCCTACGCTGTATTCGAAAAAGTTGTTGCAAAATTATAAGGGATTAGAACATAAAAAAATTTATGCTATTTCTAATGGAGTGGAATTGGATTTTTTCCAAAAAAATGAAAAATATGGACAGGAGTTTCGTAAAAAATATAATTACACACCCCAAGATAAAGTTATTGTGGGAATTGGTTTATACATTGAAAGAAAAGGAATTATTGATTTTGTAGAATTAGCTAAAAGAATGCCAGAATATAAATTTATTTGGTTTGGTTATAGTCCTATTTCTGCTGCAACTGCACCTGTACGAAAAGCTGTTCGCACTAAACTGGATAATTTAATTTTTGCAGGTTATGTAGAACGTGATATGATTCGTGCTGCTTTAAATGGGTGTGATTTATATTTATTTCCTACTTTAGAAGAAACAGAAGGAATTCCTATTATTGAAGCAATTGCTTGTGAAACAGATGCTCTTATTCGTGATATTCCTATTTTTGAAGATTGGCTAGAAGATGGAAAAAATGTTTATAAGGCTAAAAATATTGATGAATTTGAAGAAAAAATACGAAAAATTTTAACAGGCAAATTACCAAGTGTTAGCAAAAATGCTTATTCTATTGCGAAAGAAAGAGATCAAAGAAATATTGGGAAACAATTAAAGAAAGTATATCAAGAAGTGCTAAAAGAAAAATAGCATTTCTTTTTAGTTGATAGTTTTATGACTATCATGATAAATATTAAAAATAATTCCCATCATAATCATGTATGAAAGTAAAGAGGAACCTCCATAACTAATAAAAGGTAGTGTAATTCCAGTGATAGGAAGAATTCCTAAAGTCATTCCAATATTTTGTAGTTGTTGATATAATAGCATTCCTACAATACCAGATATTATACATTTATCAGATATATTATTTGTATCTTTTGCGATTTCAATGATGCTATAATCAAAATAAAGAATTAATCCTAATAGAAAAATACTTCCTAGTAATCCAAAATTAGATGCAAATACCGCAAATATAAAATCAGTTCCAGATTCTGGAAAATAAATAGGAGTTTTATTATATCCATGACCAAAAATACCACTTGATCCAATTGCAGTTAAAGAGTTTTCTAATTGCATTCCAGTTCCATTTTTCCAATCTAATAATCTATCAATACGATAAAATAAATCTGTACCAAATATCTTTACAAATAAATCTTGTTTTACAAAATAAAGTCCTAGAAAAGATCCTAATAATAATAAAATTAGTATGATACCAATTACAAACCATCTTTTTCGCAATGGTGATGTCCATAAAATAGAAATTAAAATAATTGTATACATAAAAACAGCTCCTGTGTCAGGTTCTAAAAATGTTAAAATAGCTGGCAATAACCAAATCATGAATACTTTTCCAAGAAATATGCTTTCTTCTTTTAAAGTAGGTTCTTTTTTCATTTTACTGATCCAATTACTGGTAATGATACTTACTGTTATGATCATGACAATCTTCATAAACTCACTAGGTTGAATAGATCCAATTCCTGGTATGATAAACCAACATTTACTCCCATTAATAGGTTTACCAATTATTAATAATAGGAATAAAATGATAATATGTGTAATATAAATATACCAGACATATTGATAAATTTTTTTATTGGATAATTGAATTATGATGATAATCATGATAAATCCGACAAAATACCAAAGTAGTTGTTTGATAGCTAAATTACCTAACGAAGCGGATAAATACGTCATGGAACTAAAGATTGTAGCTGTACTAATAATCATGAATAAAAGAATAGAAATCATTAATGATTTATGAAATTTAAATTTTTTTAGTTTTTGCATAATATCCCTCTTTATTAATATGTAAAAAAGTTTTAAAAATATTTATTTAGAATAAAATAGAGTGAAAGGAAAATGTTTATGAAAAAAGAATTACCTGGTATTTTTAAGAAAGATGTAGATAATAGCCATAGTAATAATAAAAAAATATATTATACTTCAGAACAAAAAAAAGATGATAGGAATTCCCTATCAACTAAAGATGTTACGATAATGGATTCATCAGATTCTCAGTTATTTTCCGTTGAGGATAAAATAAGACAACTTTTTAAAAGTAGTCGATATATTTTTAATATTCATGTATTAATTAAAACTAGGAAAAAAGAATATGATACCAAAATTGCTGGAAAGGTAAAAAATAGTTTAGTTACAGTAGATGGGGAAATTATTCCTATTGTAGATATTGATGACATCATCATAAAAGATCGCCTTTAAGCGATCTTTTATTAACTACATGCAATGAAAGTATCTGGTAAACATCTTAATGCCCCTACACAGTTTAGATTGATAGTAAAGAATGAATCTGTTGGAACATAAGGAGTAGCACTAGCAGTAGTAGTATCAGGATTTTCTGCAAGTACACGACAAGTTGCACAGCATCCTTCTACATGCTCACATCTAAATACAGTGCTTGTTCCTGCTATTGCATTTAGTGTATAAGGAAATGCCCATAGTTCTCCATCACTACAACGATAGAAAGTAACTGGTCTTGTATTATAACATACAGTAGATGGAGTAGGTCCTAAGAATGGTCTATCACAACCATCTCCTAAGCAATCAAATTTTTCACTACGATCCTGTAGTTTTACGATTACTTCTAGAATATTAGCTATGCAGCAGTTTTCATTATTTGTGTTATTATTTTCTGGACACATGTAAATACCTCCTTTCATAAATTATTGATAATTACATCTGGTAGGCATTTGTTTCGATATATAATCGATCTATATTTTTTGTCCTAGTCAATGTGATGTACTCCTTTATAATTATCTAATATAAGATATTCCAAAGTGTTTTTTTTGGTGTATTATTATTACCTAGTTTCAGAAACACTTTCTTTTTCTATATTTTTATAGTATAATGTTAATGGTGATTAAAATGAATTATATACAATATGTGATTATTATCATTATATTTTTAATAATCTTGTTAGCTGTTTTAAAATCAATGAAAAAAGATGCTCATTTAGAATTAAATAAATTAGTAGAATATTTAGGTGGTAAAAATAATATTATTTCTACAGAAACTAGCTTATCTAGATTTAAAGTTACATTAAAAGATGTTAGTATTGTTAATAAAGAGGGAATTCAAAAATTGGGAGCAAAAGGAATTGTAGAAATTGATAATCAATTAAAGATTATTTTAGGTTCTGAAAGTAAGCAATTAAAAAAATATATCGATAGTTTAAAATAACATAAATCGATGATTCTCTACAAAATTCGACATTTTTCGACAAGATAAATACATATAATAGTTTTAGAAAGAAGGCTATGATATGTATTTTTTTCAATCCATTCTATTTATTTTTATTATTATTATTTCTAGTTTTACGATTTACAGATGTATTTGCTCCAATAAAAATATTCATAAAAAAACAGCTGTTTTATTCTATTTTATTTTTATAGAAAGCATGTTTATTTTCTTTTCTAATCGTACCAATATTATGTTTATTGTTTTTTTGGATTTTCCTTGCTTTTTAAGCTACTTACTAAAAAGAAGAAGGGAAGCATTTTTATTATCTATTATCAATATTGTTTACATCAATATGTGTTTTTCATTTCCATGGTATTACTATTTGTCATATGTTCTATATTTTGCAATAGATTGCTTACTTACTTATCATCGTAAGGATTCTTGTCATATATTTTTTTCTATTAAAGCATTTTTAACTAGTTTTCTTTATTTTTTATATTTTGAATATCGTGTAATTGATATTATTTATTTAATATTTATTTTCTTATATTTTTATGGTTTATTACAAATTACTTATTATTTCTTAAAAAACTATGAAATTAAAAAAAATGATGATACTTTAATTTTTCAAATTGCACATGAGGTGAAGAATCCAATTGCAGTTTGTAAAGGATATTTAGATATGCTAGATACTAATGATCAAAATAAAGTAAATAAATATATTCCTATTGTCAAAAGTGAAATGAATAGGGCTCTAACTATTATGGATGATTTTTTAAGTTTAAAAAGGTTAACTGTAGAAAAAGATATTATGGACCTTGTATTATTATTAGAAGATGTTATAGCTACTATGAATTCTATTTTAAGTGATAAAAATGTTAATTTAGGATTTTCAAAAGTCGAAGATGAAATTTTAATTGATGGTGATTATGATCGACTAAAGCAAGTATTTGTTAATCTTATTAAAAATGCCTATGAGGCAAATGCTAGTGAGATAAAATTATCAATTTCTATAGAGAAGGATAAAGTTCAAATTTCTATTACAGATAATGGAGAAGGTATTAGTACTAATGATTTAAAGAAAATAGGACAGTTATTTTATACGACGAAACCCACTGGTACTGGTATTGGTGTAAATATGTCTAAAGAGATTATTAAATTACATCAAGGAACCTTGAAATATGAATCAAAATTAGGTAAACAAACAACAGCTACTGTATTCTTACCATATTATGTTACTTTTTAAAAAAATTAAAAATACACTTTATCTAGCTATAGATAGTGTACTTTTATTTTTTCTAAGTCAAAAAATAAAGTTATTTAGTTGTAAATCATTTATTTTATTTATATAATAGAATAGGAAGTGATAGTATGAAGTATTATTGTTTAGGAATTAAAGGTTCTGGTATGGCAACTTTAGCATGTTTACTCCATGATTTAGGAAATACAGTATTAGGATATGATGATGTTAGAGAATGGAAGTTTACAGAAAAAGGACTCGATGAAAGAAATATTCCTATATTTTATGATGGTAATCATGAATTAGATCAGGATACTATTGTAACTTATTCAAGGGCATTTAGTGAAGATCATAGAGAATTAAAAAGGGTAAGAGAGTTAGGATTAAAAATGAAACCCTATAATGAAATTATTGGAGAGTTAACATCACAATTTAAAACTGTTTCTATTAGTGGAACTCATGGTAAAACCACGACTTCTTCGATGATTAGTCATGTCTTAGATCATACTTTTGGATGTAATTATTTTATCGGAGATGGTAGAGGTCATGCTAATTTAGATAATGAATTATTTGTGATTGAATCAGATGAATTTAATAGACATTTTTTAGCTTATCATCCTACGATTTCAGTTATTACGAATATTGAATTGGAGCATACTGAATGTTATCAAGATATTGAAGATATCATTGCAACTTTTCAAAAGTTTGTCCAAAATACAAAAGATTTTGTGGTAGCATGTGGGGATAATGTAAATGTTAGAAAAATTCATTTTGATAAAAAAGTAATTTTTTATGGTTTCGAGGATTCTAATGATTTTGTAATTAAGAATCTAGAAATAAATCGAAATGGTAGTAAGTTTGATGTTTATCATCAGCATGAATATTTTGATACTTTTGAAATTCCACTAGTAGGAAAACATATGGTATTAAATGCTTTAGCTTGTATTATTGTTTGTAGTTATTTAAAAGTAGATGTAGAAAAAATAAAAGAGTTATTAAAGGGATTTCATAATGCTGAAAGAAGATTTGCTGAAAAAGTAATTGGTAATATTGTCACGATTGATGATTATGCACATCATCCAACAGAGATTAAGGTAACTTTAGAAGCTGCAAGATTAAAATATCCTGATAAAACACTAATTGCTGTATTTAAACCAAATACTTATTCAAGAACAGAGGCTTTTACAAAAGAGTTTGCAGAAGCTTTACAATTAGCGGATAAAGTCTATATGACAGAAATTGATAGCAATCGAGAAAAACAAGAAGACTATCCAAATGTTAATTCTAAAATGGTATTAGATAAAATTCCAAATGGAGAACTGATTGATGAAAGTTCTATGGAAAAATTATTAGCATATCAAAATGCAGTAGTTTGCTTTATGAGTTGTGCAAGTATTAGTCACTTAAAAGATAATTATGAAACTTTATTAGAAAAAGATACTAAATAAATAGTATCTTTTTTAAATTCTATATCCTTCAGATAATTATTGATAACTGTATTTCAATATAAATTATTTTTTGTGTTCCCAATCATTATCCCCAAAAATATCTTTACTGCCAACTAATATATTTTTCCAATAATCATTATCAATAAAATTACTAATAACCACTTTTCCTTTTGCTTTTGAGCAATGTATAAATTCATTATTTCCTAAATATATACCACAATGTCCTGGATATTTATTATTTTCTTTAGGTATCGTATCTTTTAAGGATTGCCTGTGAAAGAAAATAATATCACCATTTTTGATTAGTTTTAAATCTTTATTGAAATCATTTTCTTCAAATACAGTTAATTTTCCATAATTATTAGTCATGATTTTTGTAGTGGTAGATATTCCAAATCCATTTTCATACAAATTAATATTTAAAATTTCATGATATACAAACCATACTAATCCAGCACAATCAAATGTATTTGGTCCATTCTTTCCATGTACATAATTTTTATGATGCTGTAATAAGGCTAATTTCATAATTTTATATCTTAATTCTTTTTCTTTATCTATTGTATTTGCTTTAATCACTCCTAAATATCCTAGATTATAGCAAAATAAAATTTTTTTGTCAAAATACTATGTAGGTAACGAAAAGTATTAATGTTTTTTATTTTCACTCGGATCTTTCGAGTCTGGAATCAATTTGGTATGGGTAGGAAAGAGATATAACCACTCATTATTTATATATATAATTATAATATTCATTTAAAAAAGGACAATTCTTTTTTGCATACTCCATATTCTTTTCTATTAAATATTTTAATAATATACTAGCTTTATAATCAGAATCATAACATAAAATTTGTATTTTTTCTTTTTCAATCCATCTATTTGATTTTGTATGCATATTCCAATATTCCATTCGTTTATCTTGAAGGTTACTATTTTTTGTGTATAACATTTTTAAAAAACTATCATAATATCTTTCTTTTACTTCATCAATATCATTGTAATCAAAATCAACATTTTCTTCCAAATCTAATTTTAAAAATACACTATCATCTAATATATTTTTCATATTATTATAAATTTTATGACGTTTTTTGACATTATTTAAATTTTTTTTAACAATCAGATTAGGTAGTGATTTGATACAAAGTGGAAATCTCATATATGTTGTACCAATCCAATATATAAATTTGTTGACATTACTTTTAGCAGTCAGCCATTTTAGCCAAACATCCATTATATCGATTATGCCCATTTCTCCTTTAACAAAAAAAATTTTAGATGATTTTTCAAGATATAATGAATTTGCACCAATTCTAGGTTCAAGCCCATTTTTAAAAATACTTTCTAAATTATTAATATTTGTATAATGAAAAAATGAATGCTCCAAATCAACATTTTTAATATCAATACTATTATAATTCATATTTTTACCTCTATTGTTTATTGCATCGCCAATATGCAAATATGTTTTTTAAATTGACAAATTATCAATTAAACTTATTAAATATGTTATCATCAATTTGAACATTTTAAAACCCGAACTATAAAGTTCGAGTTTGTTATCTATCTGGTAGCGAGAGGGGGGATCGAACCCTCGACCTTTCGGGTATGAACCGAACGCTCTAGCCAGCTGAGCTATCTCGCCATGACCATTTCCATTGTATCAAATAAAAGTTTCCTTGGCAATACTTTTTTTAATTTTTTGATTGCTTTAGAGCGTTCAGTTCTTCTTGCATTGCCTTTATCATTTTCTCCATCATAATAATAGTTTCCTCAGTATTTGGTGTTTTATTCCTATTTGTTTCACTTCTTTCAGTTTGTACTTGCTTATAATAAGCATTTGTACATAACACTTGTGCTGTTAACATCAGCCAATTTCCTAAAGCGTTTTGTTCATTTGCCGTTAAATCATCAATTAATAAATAGCCGACTACTACAGCACTAAAAGAAAAGACTTTAGCAGGGACATTTGGTAAATGCATATCCTTCAACCTCATTAAAGTTTATGAATCAACAAATCAATTTATTTTTAGGAAAAAAGAAAAAGATATTTAATCTCTTTCTTTAAATGAATGAATAATTTTACCAGTTTCACAATTTACGTAATATTCATATTCATAGTTTTGATAATTAAAATCAATTTCATAAACCATTTGATTATATTTATAATCTAATTCAATACTTAAATCATAAATATCCTTTTGATTTAATTTTGCATCTTCTAATACAATCTCTAATGCTTTTTCTTTAGAAATAGAGTTGGTAGGATTGGTATTTGTAGAATTTTCATTTTCATAAACATCCGAATTTTGATTTAGATTTTGATTCCTAAAACTAATTTTATCATCCTTTAAAAATAGAATTAGAATCATTACTAATAATAAAATGATAATCACTAATAATGCTATGATCAAAAGTTTATCACGATTTTGTTTTTCTTTCATCTTTTCATCCCTTTCTATTTTCCATTATATCACTGAAATTTATTTTCAATCATAATTATGCATATTTTATTCCTATTTTTTAATAAACTATACTATGAAAAAAATATATTTGATAAAAAATCCTGATTTATTTCAAGGAGAAAACTATTTAAAAACCAAGAAAAATTATTTTGAAGGTTGGTATTTTAAAAATACAACCAATCATACTAGTATCTCTTTTATTCCAGGAATCCATATCTATAAGAAAACGCAGAAAGCATTTATTCAAATCATTACCAATTCTCATTCTTATTACATTGATTATGATATCAAAGATTTTCAGTATCATCACAAACCTTTCTGGATTCAAATAGGAAATAATTTTTTTTCTAAAGAAGGAATTTCTATTGATATTAATGATACGAAATCAAATTTAAAGATGAAAGGAAAACTAGAATACTCTCATTCTCAAAATATTAAAACAAATCTTTTATATCCAAATATTATGGGTTTCTTTTCCTATGTTCCTTTTATGGAATGTAATCATGCTATCCTTAGTATGAAAAATCAAATAAATGGATTTATAGAATTCAATCGTAAAAAATATTTCTTTAAAAATGGAGTTGGATATATTGAAAAAGATTGGGGATATTCTTTTCCGAAATCATATATTTGGTTACAAGGAAATGATTTTTTCAATAAAAAGGCTTCTTTTATGCTATCAATAGCAGATATTCCATTTAAAGTTTTTCATTTTAGAGGTTTCATTTGTGTATTATTAATAGATGGAAAAGAATATCGATTTACTACTTATCAACATTCTAAAATCATAAAATATCATATTACTTCTAATAAAATAGAAATTGTTTTAAAAAGGGGAAAATACTTTCTTCATGTAAAGGCAGATAATTTAAATGGAAAAAAACTAATCGCTCCTAAAAAAGGAAATATGGAAAAAGAAATTACGGAAAGTATTCAGTCTAAAATAACGATTATCTTAAAAAAGAAAAAGCAAATCATTTTTTCTGATACCAGTTTAAATAGTGGATTAGAAATTGTGAAAAAATAAATCATGATCTACGATTATTATTGAAACTAGAATTCTATCTAGTTTTTTTACTAAAAAAATATTATAATAATAACAAATCAATGGTAGGAGGCCTTTATGGAATTAGTTCAAGTAGGAGAAAAAACGTATTATCTAAAAAATCATACAAATATTGGTATTTATCAAATAGATGCAAACAATATTTATTTAATTGATACAGGTAATGATAAAGATTGTGGTAAAAAAATATTAAAGATAGTAGAAGAAAAAAATTGGCATGTAAAAGGAATTATTACAACACATTCTCATGCAGATCATATTGGTGGAAATGCAATCATTCAAGAAAAAACTGGCTGTAAGATTTATGCTATGGGAATTGAAAAAGATATAACAGAACATCCTATTTTAGAACCCTCTTTTTTATATGGGGGATATCCTTTTAATGATTTAAAAAATAAATTTTTATATGCAAAAGAATCGAAAGTTACTGTATTAGATCATAATCTACCAGAAGGATTAGAATATTTTTCCTTAAAAGGTCATTCTTTGGATATGATTGGTATTAAAACCAGTGATCAAGTTTACTTTTTAGCAGATTCTTTAATTAGTATGGATACGATTTTAAAATATCATGTTTTTTTCTTATATGATGTATCAGAATATTTACATACTTTAGAATGGTTAAAGACCTTAGATGGAAAATATTATATTCCATCACACTCTGAACTAACAGATGATATTTCTTCTTTAATTGATGCGAATCAAAAGAAAATATTTGAAATAGCAGATACCATCGTAGAATGTTGTCAAAAGGCTAGTACTTTTGATGAAATTTTAAAGTTTATTTTTGAAAGATATCATCTAATCATGAATATCAATCAATATCTAATTATTGGAAGTACCATAAAATCTTATTTGTCTTATTTATATGAACAAGAAAAAATTAGTTATGAATTTATCGATAATCAAATGAAATGGAAAAGTAAATAAAAGAAAAGTGGTGGTAATATGAGTAAAGTTGTAGTAGTAGGAGGCGGAGTATCGGGACTAATTGCTAGTATTGTAGCTTCTCAAAAACATGAAGTGATTTTATTAGAAGCAAATGATAAATGTGGTAAAAAAATTTTATTAACAGGAAATGGTAAATGTAATTATTGGAATCAAGATATTCATATTCGAAATTATGATACAGATCATTATGATAATTTAGATACCATTTTAAAAAATCAAGAAGAGGTTTATTCTTTTTTAGAAAGTATAGGCATTTATCCCAAAATCAAAAATGGTTATTATTATCCTTATTCTAATCAAGCTAGTAGTGTTAGGACTATTTTAATAAAAGAGTTGGAAAGAAGAAAAGTAAAAGTCATTTATCAGTTTAAAGTGGAAAAGATTCAAAAAGAAGAAAATCAATTTATTTTAAAATCTTCTAATCAAGAGTTAGCCTGTGATCAAGTTATTTTAGCAACGGGAGGAAAGGCTTGCCCTAAAACAGGTAGTGATGGATCAGGATATTTCTTAGCAGAATCTTTTCATCACTGTATTGATAAAGTAACACCATCTTTAGTACCTTTAAAGGCAAATGATTCCTCTTTAAAAGATTGGGATGGCGTTAGATGTGATAGTAAAGTGAGTTTATATATTGACAATCAAAAAATAAAAGAAGAAGTAGGAGAAATTCAATTAACTGATTATGGAGTTAGTGGTATCTGTATTTTTAATTTGAGTGGTTGTGCAACAAGAAGTTTAGAGCAAAAGAAAGCAGTATCCCTACATATTAATTTTTTACCTTCTTTAGAAACAGATTTTGATAATTGGTTTCAAGCAAGAAATAAACAAATTCCCAATCATACGTTAGAAGAGTTATTAGAAAGTATTCTTCCTTATAAACTAATGTTGGTCCTTTTTAAAAAATCAGGAATTCGAAAAGAAGATAGTTGGGATACTTTATCCGAAGAAAAGAAAGCCCAATTCATCAAAACAATTACCGATTATGAATTAGAAATTACGGAATCTTTATCTTTTGATCGATGCCAAGTAACAGCAGGTGGTGTTTCTTTATCGGAAATTAATCCAAATACGATGGAATCTTTAATCATTCCTCATTTATATTTGGTGGGTGAATTATTAGATGTAGATGGTAAATGTGGTGGCTTTAATATGGCTTTTGCTTTTATTAGTGGTTATATTGCCGGAAGGAGTATTTCATGTTAAGAGTAAGACAAATTAAAGTAGAAGTAACTCTTAATCAAGAAGAGATGATTCGTAAAATAATTGCCAAAAAACTAAAGATTGCACTTTCAGAAATTAAAGATTTTACGATTGAAAAACAATCGATAGATGCTAGAAATAAAAATGAGATTTTTTATGTATATGAGGTAAATGTTTCTGTCAATCAAGAAGATAAAATTTTAAAAAAAATCAAAAATGCTGATGTTTTTCTAGCTCCTAACAATCAATATCAGTTTCCTACTAGTGGTACCAAGCAATTAGATCATAAAATCATCATAGTAGGAAGTGGTCCAGCAGGATTATTTTGTAGCTATCTATTAGCAGAACATGGATATAAACCACTTATTATTGAAAGAGGAGAAAAAATAGAAGATAGAATTCAAACGGTCAATACATTTTGGAAAACAGGTAAACTAAATCCAAATTCTAATGTACAATTTGGAGAAGGAGGCGCAGGTACTTTTTCAGATGGAAAATTAAATACATTAGTAAATGATAATATTAGAAATCGCAAAGTATTTGAAATTTTTGTAGAGTGTGGTGCTCCTAAAGAAATTTTATATAGTTATAAACCTCATATTGGTACAGATATTTTAGTAACGGTTATTCAGAATATGCGAAATAAAATTATAGCGATGGGAGGCGAATTTTTATATCATACTTGCCTTACGGATTGTCTAATTGAAAATAATGAGTTAAAAGAAATAGAAATCAATCATCAAGAAAAAATTCCTTGTAACTGTCTTGTTTTAGCCATTGGTCATAGTAGTCGAGATACTTTTGAAATGCTTCTTAAGAGAAAATTAGAATTAAAAGCGAAACCATTCGCAGTAGGAATTAGAGTAATGCATCGACAAGAAGATATCAATCAAAGCCAGTATGGAGAAAAATATAAAGATCAGTTAGGTAGTGCTAGTTATAAATTAACCTATAAAGCATCAAATGGTAGAGGTGTGTATTCGTTTTGCATGTGCCCTGGTGGTTATGTTGTTGATGCATCTAGTGAAGAAAACCGTTTGGTGATTAATGGAATGAGTAATTATAAAAGAGATACGAAAAATGCGAATAGCGCAGTAATTGTGACGGTTTTTCCAAAGGATTTTGGAACAAGTCCTTTAGCTGGAGTTACTTATCAAAGGCAATTAGAAGAAAAGGCATATCAGTTAGGAAATGGTAAAATTCCTATTCAATTATTAAAAGATTTTATGAAAAATCAAGAATCTCATTCATTTGGTAAAGTAGAACCTATGATAAAAGGAAAGTATCAATTTGCGAACTTAAATCAATTATTAACAGGAGAAATCAATCAATCTTTAAAAGAAGCTTTTCCTTCTTTTGGTAAGAAAATAAAAGGATTTGATGATGGTGATACGATACTTGCTGGAATAGAAAGTAGAACATCTTCACCAATTCGTATTGAAAGAGATGAATCTTTAGAAGCAAATATAAAAGGAATTTATCCTTGTGGAGAAGGTGCAGGATATGCAGGTGGAATTACTTCAGCTAGTATTGATGGTATAAAAGTTGCTGAAAAAATAGCTGAAAAATATCAGATATAATTCGTGATTTTTCTAAAAAATATTGATATACTAAATAGTAAGGAGTGATCATATGTTAGAAAAGAAGGTAGCAATTGTTACAGGTGGTACCAGAGGAATTGGTTTAGAAATTGTAAGAACATTCCTACAAAATAATGCTAAAGTAGCTTTGTTAGGATCAAGAGAAGAAACCGTTCAAAAAGCTTTAGAAGAATTAAAAAAAGAAAATGAAAATTATGAAGTAATTGGTTTTTATCCTACGTTATATCAAGAAGAGGAAGTAGCTGAAACTTTTCAAAAAGTCAAAGAACAGTTTGGTAAAATCGATATTTTAGTCAATAATGCTGGAATTTCTTCTTCTACAAAATTAGAAGATTATACGATGGATGAATATGATAAGATTTCTAATCTCAATATTAAATCAGTATTTGTATGTTCAAAACAGATTGTTCCTTATTTAAAAGAAACGAAAGGAACGATTATCAATACCAGTTCAATGGTTAGTATTTATGGTCAACCAAGTGGTGTTATGTATCCTGCTAGTAAGTTTGCAGTAAATGGAATTACCAAATCTTTAGCGAGAGAATTAGCTAGTTTTGGAATTCGCGTAAATGCCGTTGCACCAGGTATGATTGAAACTGATATGGTTAAGAACTTGCCAAAGGAAATGTTAGAACCACTAGTAAAAACAATTCCCCTAGGAAGAATAGGAACTCCTAAAGATATTGCCAATGGTTTTTTGTTTTTGGCAAGTGATTTCGCTAGTTATATTACAGGAGAAATTCTTCAAATTGATGGTGGAGCTAGAAATTAGAAAGGAATGATCAATAAAATGGATTTATTGAATAAAAAAAGTCTAGTAATTTATTTTAGTAGGGCAGATGAAAATTATGCAGTTGGTCAAATAGATAAAGGAAATACTGAAGTAATTGCTGAATATATTCAAGAAATTACACAGGCAGAATTATTTAAGGTAGAAAGAAAAAATCCTTATCCTAAAGATTATCAAGCTTGTGTTTCGGAAGCAGAAATTGAATTAAGTCATAATGACCGACCAGAACTTTCGCGTTATTTAGATAATATCGATAACTATGAAGTTATTTATATAGGAATGCCTGTTTGGTGCAGCTATCCTCCTATGCCTCTTTATACACAACTAGAAAAACTAAATTGGCATGGTAAAATTGTGATGCCATTTACCACTCACGAAGGCTCGGGGTTAGGAAATTGTATCTCAGCTATTGAAAAGATATGTATAGGTGCTAAAATAGAAAGAGGAATAGCAATCAAAGGAACAGAAGTTTATTATTCCAAAAATATAGTAGAAAAATGGATAAAAGGAGAATAAAATTATGGAAAAAGCAAAAGTATATTTCACAAAAGATATCAGCAGTGATGGATTAATTAAAGTATATGAAGCATTAAATAGGGAGTTAAAGGGACGTGTTGCTGTTAAAATTTCAACAGGAGAACCAGGTGGACACCATTTTTTAAATCCTAACTTAATCAAAGGATTAGTAACTAAGTTAAATGGAACAATCGTTGAATGTTGTACTGCTTATCGTGGTAAAAGATTTGATGTAGAAAGTCACTATCAAGCAATTAAGGATCATGGATTTATGGATATCGCACCATGTGATATTATGGATGAAGAAGGAGATATGCCTATTCCTGTTGTAGGAGGAAAACATTTGCAGGGAGTAAATTATGTAGGAACTCATATCAAAAATTATGATTCTATGTTAATGTTATCTCATTTTAAAGGTCATGCTATGGGAGGATTTGGTGGAGCCTTAAAAAATATGAGTATTGGTGTTGCTTCTCGTAATGGAAAAGCTTGGATTCATTCTGTTGGAATCACAAAAGACGCAGATGAAATGTGGCATCATACTAATGATCAGGATGGCTTTTTAGAGAGCATGGCAGAAGCAGATAAAGCAGTAGTAGATTATTTTGGTAGTGAAAATATGGCTTATATTAATGTTGCCAATAATTTATCGATTGATTGTGACTGTGATAGTAATCCTCATGCTCCTGAAATGGCGGATATTGGAATTTTTGCATCATTAGATCCTGTCGCAATTGATCAATGTTGTTATGATCAAATTATGAATTCGATGGATCAAGGAAAAGATTCTTTAGTAAATAGAATGTTAGAAAAACATGCTATTCATACTGTAGAAGAAGCACAAAAGTTAGGGCTTGGAACAAGAGAATATGAAATTATTAATATAGATTAGGAAGGTGTAGCGGTGTGTCTAAAAATTATATCTTACAGATTGTTACCCTAGTTTTGGTAGGAGTTTTTTCTGTTATTTTATTTCTTTTTTTATCTGGTAATGTTTATCAATCAAAAACAGCTAATAAAAATGATTCAGTGGAAAAAGAAGAAAAAAATGCAAGCTTAGATGGAAAAAAAGTTTTAATTGCTTATTTTTCTAAAACCAATCACACAGAAGAACTAGCTAAATATATTCAAGAAGTAACAAATGGTGATTTATTTAAAATTGAAACCAAAGATTCCTACCCAGAAGATGATCAAGAAACGAAAGAAATAGCTAAAGAAGAAAAAGAAGAAAATGAAAGACCAGAATTAAAAGATACGAAAGATATAACAGATTATGATGTTATCTTTATCGGTTTTCCTATTTGGTGGGAAACTTGTCCAATGGCAGTATTTACTTATTTAGAGAGTCAAGATTTCGAAGGTAAGATAATTGTTCCTTTTATAACGCATGAAGGTTCTGGATTCGGTAATGTTGAAGAAGATATTAAAAAATCTTCAAATGCTTCTAAATATTTAGATGGTTTAGCAATTCATAGCAATAATTTAAATAATGCTAAAAAGAAAGTAGAAAAATGGATTCAAAAATTAGATTTTCATAATACAGAAAGTGTGGAAAATGAAGAAATAGACAATAATAGATAGCAGTGGAAATTATAAAAATTAAAAAATATTAAAATAGTATATTCGACTCAGGAATATGCTTTTTTATTTATTACTTATTTTTCCAATTTTTTAATTTTTCATACATTAATTTTTTTTTTAAATTAAAAAATTCGACAAAATTCGAGTATAAAATTTACCATAAATAACACACTATAAATAGAAAGGAGGAAATAAAAAACATGAAGAAATTTTTAGGAATGATTATCGCTTTATTACTAGTAACTATAGTTCTTCCAGCTTCTCAAGTTTATGCTGCAACAACTAAAACAGTTAATAACCAGGCAGAATTAAAAGAAGCATTAGAAGATAATGATGTTAGTATTATCAAACTTGGAAGTGATATCGAAACAACTGAAAAAATCACAATTACTAGACCAGTTACTATCGATGGTAATCATCATACTATGAAATATGTTGGTACTTTTAAAGGTGGAAAAGATAAAACAGTTTGGGATGGTATCTACTTACTACAAGTGTATAAAACAACTGCTACAATTAGAGATATTAAATTAACTGGTGGAAATGCTGCTTTATTAGTAAATGGTTCTAATGTTAAATTAGAAGGAACAATCGATGTTTCTGGTAATGGCTTTGGTGGAATTGAGTTATCACAAGGAAAAGATGTAACCGAAAAAGTAAAATTAGAATTATCAGATGATATTAAAATTGTTAATACAACGGATAATCCAGATAGACCAACTCTTTGGGTACCAAGTGATTCAGATGATGCAACAATTGAAATGAATGGTGAAATCTTTACTATTAAATCAGGCTTAGAATTAGAACTTGCTGAACTTGTTGAATTAATTGATCTTGATGAAGAAAATCCATCAACAGGAGATTCTGTTTCTTTATATATGGGTTTGAGTATTCTAGGATTTATTATCTTTATTAGTACATTACGTCAATCAATAAAACAAAATTAGTTAAGAAACTCTAAAAAGAAAGAGTTTCTTTTTTGATTAACTTAGCATGGATGACGATACGATTTCCATAATTATCTTGACAAGTGGATAGAGTTAATATCTTATCTTTTTCATTAACAGCAGTTTGAAAAGAATAACGACTTCTTTTAGAAATTGTAGCTAAGAAATTCTGAAAAGATTCTATCGTATAAAAATGATTCTTAATGTAATAGCTTTCTTTTAAAATTGTATAAACACTAAAAATTTGCCAGATAGAATTCATTTTAGGAGTAGATAATTTAATAATATGATTTTCTGAATTTTGATACCAAGAATCTTCTAAAACGGATCTTAAACTCCCAAACATGGTATCATCTAATCTAGCATGACCATAAATAATAGTATTATCATGTAAAGTGCTAAAATTATTTCGATAATCTGAAAAAATCCAACCGGCTTTACTTTCTGTTTTATCAAAAGAGTGGTTTAAATAAAAACTATTGTTTTCTGCCTGAACAACAGGATAATCTACTTTTGTTCCCATTACTTGTATCCAAGCAACGGTATCAGGATTTTGATTGTATAATTCAGAAAAATTTGCTTGTAAAAAGGGAACTTCTATATAGTTCCAATAACTATCATTTTTGTCTACCGGTGGATTTACTAAAAAAGATTCATCTTGAGAAAAGTCTTCTTCAATAACAGCTTGTTCTTTTAATTTTTCATTTAAGTGCTTTATTTTTTCTTTTTCTTCTAACCATGAAAAAATATGCATAGAACTAAATACGAAAATACTAAGAGACAAAATCATGGTTAAATGTAAATAGATATTTTTATTTTTCATAGCATCACCAGTCTCTATTTCTTTATTAGTATGAAAAACAATAAATATTTTATGTAAAAAATATGTCAAATTTAAATATTTACACTGTTATATAAAAAAATAGAAGGAAGAATTGACTAAATAAATAAAAAAATATACAATAAAACTATATAATTAGGATGTTGTAAGTTAAATAATTAAAAACTAAACAAGTGCATATTATCTATATAAAATAAGAATATTCTAAAAAGAAAAAAATTCAAAACAAAAAATATTGTCTATCATCTTCCTTTTAAATGAAGAATAAAAACAATATTTTCATGGCTTTAATTATTTAACTTAAAAACCAAAGGAGTAGAGTATGAGTAAAGGGAAAAAGATATATTTTGGAATATTATTATTAAGTATTATTATGGTATCAACCATATATTTTTCTTATGCCTTTTTTACTAACTTAAAGGAAGAGCATGGAAAGTTAAATATAGTAGCGGGAACTCTAGATTATCAATTAGAAAGTAGTGAGTTAATAAATAATCAAGTTACAGTAGGAGCAAAACAAACAAAAATTTTTCCTATCACGATTAAAAATTTAAATGATATCGATTTTAAATATGAATTATATTATAAAATAGAAGATAGTAATAATGTAGTTGTGAGTTATTTAGAAAATCCATCTAGTAAAGGAACATTAGAAAAGGATAGCAAAATTACTGTTGAAATAATGATTGAAAATAATTCTGATATGGATAAAATTATTACATTTGGATTAGAAAGAGGATTTATTCATAATGCTTTAGTATTAACAGGTACAGAAAAAGCGTTAATTGCATATTGCGAAATGGAACATATCTATGCTTTTGATTACGTAGGGAAAGAACAGCAATTCACTACACTTTGTAGTGGAAATTATAAAGTAGAATTATGGGGTGCTCAAGGAGGAAGTATTGATTCCTATAAAGGAGGATTGGGTTCCTATACAAAAGGAAATATTAATTTAGCAAAGAATCAAACTTTATATATTTATGTAGGAGAACAGGGTAATCAAAGTGGAAATGCAACATTTAATAATGGTTGTGTTTCTAATTTATGGGCTGATAAAACAGCAGCAGAAAATAATATATTTGGAATGCCTGGTGGCGGTGCTACAGATATGCGATTAGTAAATAGTTCATTTGATGGTTTAAAAAGTCGTATTATGGTAGCAGCTGGTGGAAGCGGAGCTAGTAATTATTATCATCCAGATAATGGAGTTGCTGGTGGAGGACTAACGGGGTATGATGGAAAATTGTATGGTACAGATGGTATAGTTCCTACAGGTGGAACACAAACAAGTGGTGGATTAAAAGGAGGAGGCCTTAATAGTACAAATGCTACTTCAGGATCTTTTGGACGTGGTGGACAAGCAATGGGCTCCGTTAGTTCTGGTGGTTCAGGGTATTATGGTGGTGGCTCTGGACCTCATGGAACTGGAACAGTTGGTATAGGAGCAAGTGGTTCATCCTTTATTTCCGGTCATAATGGATGTAATGCTATTTTAGAAACATCTACAGAAAATAATATTCAGCATTCTAACCAAAGTATTCATTATTCTGGACTTTTCTTTACAGATACAGTAATGATAGATGGAGAAGGGTATCAATGGACAACTTCTAAGCAGGGCAATATCGGTATGCCTTCCTATGATGGAAAAAATACTATCATAGGAAATGCGGGAAATGGATATGCCAAAATTACTTACTTAGGTAAATAAAAAAATATTATAAATTTTTAGATGAGTTTTCCGTTACAAAATTCATCTTTTCTTTTTATTGACTAATACCCCTAGGGGGTATATAATGAAAAAGGTGATGAATATTATGAAAAATGAAACTTGTCAAAAAACAAAGCATAGGACAGAAGAAGAAAAAAAGTATCTGAAAAAAAGATTAAGTACTATTGAAGGTCAAGTTAGAGGAATTATTGGTATGATTGATGAAGACCGTTATTGTGATGAGGTTTTCATTCAAATTTCAGCTGTTTCCAAAGCATTAAAAAGTTTAGCTAATGAAATTTTAAAAATTCATTTATCTACTTGCGTAGTAGAAGATATTAAAGAAAATAAACTGGATATTATTGATGAAGTGATGGATTTAATCAAAAAATTAGATTAGGAGAAGAAATATGAAAAAAGTGATTTTAAAAATTGGCGGTATGAGTTGTAGTGGATGTTCATCAGGACTAGAAAAATATTTAAATAAACAAGAAAAAATCTATCAGGCTAGTGTCAACTTAGTATTACAGCAAGCAGTAATTGAATATGATGATTCCCTAACCATAAAAGATTTAGAAAAATATGTAGAAGAAGCAGGATTTGATAGCTTGGGAGTTTTTCAAGAAAAACTAGAAGAAAAAAAAGATTCTGGTAAAAAAACGCTCTTTATGTTTTTGCCACTTACCATACTCATTTTATATATATCGATGTCTCATATGTTATATCTTCCAACGATACCATTTTTGGATATGAAAAAATATCCAATTTCCTATAGCGTTAGTTTATTTTTATTAACTATACCATTTTTAATCTATGCAAAGGATATTTTTAAAAATGGAATTAAAAACTTCATACATAAAACTCCAAATATGGATACCTTAGTATCTATTGGAGTAGCTACTAGTTTTATCTATAGTTGTTTTCATTTAGTGATGATTTTATTAGGAAATACAATGTATGTAGAAAATCTATATTTTGAATCTTGTTCTACTATTATTTTCTTTATTAAATTAGGTAGACTAATCGATCATCAAAATAAAGAAAAAACTACCGAAGCATTAAAAGAACTAGTACAAATTACTCCTACTAAAGCTTTATTAAAAGATGGAAAACAAGAAAAAGAAATCACCATTGATGAGGTAAAAAAGAATGATATTTTAATTTGTAAACCAGGAATGAAAGTGGCTGTAGATGGAGTGATTATCGCTGGAGAATCTCATTTTGATGAAGCTTTTATTACAGGGGAATCTCTTCCTGTAAAAAAGAAAAAAGAAGATAAAGTGATTGCTGGTAGTATGAATTTAGATGGCTATATTGAATATCGAGCAGAAAAAATTGGAAAAGATTCTACTATTTCCGAAATTGTACACTTAGTCGTAGAAGCTACTTCTACAAAAGCTCCTATTCAAAGATTAGCAGATGTTGTGAGTAGCTATTTTGTTCCTACCATCATCATGATTGCTATCATCACATTGATTTGCTACCTTCTTTTCGGAAATTCTATGAACGAAGCTCTAACTTCTTTTGTAACTGTTTTAGTGGTAGCTTGTCCTTGTAGTTTAGGACTTGCAACGCCATTAGCGATTATTGTTTCCGAAGGCGAATGTGTCAAAAAGAAAATTTTAGTAAAGAAAAGTGAGACATTAGAAAATAGTAAAAAAGTGGATACCATCGTTTTTGATAAAACCGGAACTTTAACATATGGTAATTTAAAAATAGCTAAAATCTATAATGATAGCAAGTATCAAGATGAGGAATTCATTCGCTTGATTGCTAGTATGGAACATCAATCTACCCATCCGATTGGTAAAGCTTTCCTACGTTATGTAGAAGAAAAAAAACTTGCTTTGGAAGACGTAGATTCTTTTCAGAATATAAGTGGTATGGGGATAAAAGCGAATATCAATCAAAAAGAATTTTATGTAGGAAATGAGAAATTATTGAAAAAATTAAACATCAAAAATACCAAACAAAAAGAAACAGAAGAATTAACAAAACAGGGAAATAGTATTGTTTATTGTGTGTCAGATAAAAAAATAATAGGAGTAATTGGCGTAAAAGATATCGTAAGAGAAAATGCCAAAGTAACAGTAGAAAAACTAATCAAAATGAAGAAAAATGTAATTATGCTAACAGGAGATCATGAAAATACAGCAAATATCATTGCTAGTAGTATTGGTATTCAAAAGGTAATATCAAATGTTCTTCCTCAAGAAAAAACAAAAATCCTAAAAGAATTGATTGATCAAGGTCATTATGTTATGATGGTAGGGGATGGAATTAATGATGCTCCTAGTTTGGCTACTTGTCATATCGGAGTGAGCATGAATAGTGCAACAGATATTGCGATAGATTCAGCAGATATTATTTTAATGCAAGATGATTTAGAAAAAATTCCGGAATTTTTAGATATATCAAAAAAGACATTACGTATTATTAAAGAAAATCTATTTTGGGCCTTTTTCTATAATATTTGTATGATTCCGATTGCCATAGGATTTTTAAAACCATTGCATATTTCTATGAATCCAATGTTTGCTAGTCTTGCTATGACAATGAGTAGTTTAACAGTAGTATTAAATTCCCTTCGCTTAAAAAGAAAGAGGTAACCTTATGGAAAAAAAGTTATGGATAATAATTCCAATTTTAATGACAATAATATTTGTACTTGGTGTTTTTACTTACTTTGAAAATACTAAAACATCTAGTGATGCCATTCAATTTAAAGAAGAATATGAAAGCCTAAATAATACCATTCGTGAAAAAGATGGACAAGAAATTAGAGCAATTGAAATTTCTAAAGATAATCCTTTTATTTATAAAGATGCTAGTCAAATTGTTACTATGATGGACAATAAAGAAACATTTGTTGTATATTTTGGATTTAGTGATTGCCCATGGTGCAGAAGTATCGTTCCTACTTTAATAGAAGTAGCGAAAGATTTAGATATTGATAAAATTTATTATGTTGATATTAAAACGATACGTGATACGATGGTATTAGATGATGAAAATCAACCAGTTACTGAACAAAAAGGTACAGATGCTTATTATGAATTAATTCAACGTTTAGAAAATGTTCTAAGTGATTATTCTTTAACAGATCAAGATGGTAATAAAGTATTAACAGGAGAAAAAAGAATTTCTGCTCCTAATATTGTGAGTATTGTAAAAGGAAAAGCTGTTTCTATGACAACAGGTATTAGTAAACAACAAAATAATGGATACATGAGGTTAACAGAGGAAATGTTAAAAGAGTCTTATCAAAAATTAGAAACTGTATTAAAAGAAAATAAAGAAAGTTAATAGAAATGGAAAAATATAAAGAAATTGAAAGAAGCATTATCAAAAAATTTAGAAAAGAAATTTGGAGTAGATTTGTAAAAGCTGTACAAGAATATGAATTGATTCAAGAAAATGATAAAGTAATGGTTTGTATTAGTGGTGGTAAAGATTCATTTTTACTAGCCAAATGTATACAGGAGCTACAAAGACATAGTAAAGTAAAATTTGATGCTTGTTATGTTGTTATGGATCCTGGCTATAATGAAATAAATAAAAATCATATCTTAGAAATGGCTCAAATATTAAATGTACCTATTCAAATGTTTTCGAGTGATATTTTTAATATTGTAGCAGGAATTGAGTCTAATCCTTGTTACTTATGTGCTAGAATGAGAAGAGGACATTTGTATAGTAAAGCCAAAGAATTAGGATGTAACAAAATTGCTTTAGGACATCATTTTGATGATGTTATTGAAACCACTCTGTTATCAATGTTTTATGGATCTGAGATAAAAACAATGATGCCAAAGTTACATAGTGATCATTTTGAAGGATTGGAATTAATTCGTCCTCTATATTTGGTAAAGGAAGAAGATATTCTATCTTGGAAGAAATATAATGAACTAACATTTATTAATTGTGCATGTCGTTTTACGGAAAACTGTTTTATTAACGATGATGGTACTAGTAAACGTTTAGAAATGAAAAAATTAATTAAAGACTTAAGAAAAATAAATAAGAATGTTGACTACAATATTTTTAAGGCATTAGATAATGTCAATTTAAATTGTGTTTTAGGAACAAAAAAAGAAGGAAAATACCATAGTTTTTTAGAAGATTATAAAAAATAATCTTTTTTTCTTGACTTTATATAATTAGATTGTATACAATTTAATTGTATAAAAAAGGAGAAAATTATGGAATTTTATGATTATACAGTAAAAAATAGAAAAAATGAAGAAGTAAGGCTTAGTGATTATAAAGGAAAAGTATTATTGATTGTGAATACTGCTACAGGGTGTGGATTTACTCCACAGTATGAAGGACTTGAAAACTTGTATCAAAAATATCATGAAAAGGGATTTGAAATCTTAGATTTTCCTTGTAATCAATTTGGAAATCAAGCACCAGGAACAAGTGATGAGATTCATGGATTTTGTACGTTAAAGTATCATACATCTTTTGATCAATTTGCTAAAATTGATGTAAATGGTAAAAATGAAGAACCTTTGTATACTTATTTAAAAAGTTGTCAAAAAGGATTAATTAGTAAAAATATCAAATGGAACTTTACCAAATTTTTAGTAGATAGAAAAGGAAAAGTAGTTGATCGATTTGCACCAACTGTTGTACCAAAAGATATAGATGCTAAAATAAAAGAATTATTATAAAGGAGAATACTATGTACGATATAATTATTGTGGGGGCTGGACCAGCAGGACTTACAGCCGCATTATATGCTTTAAGGGCAAATAAGAAAGTTTTAGTTTTAGAAGCAAAAAATTATGGTGGACAAATTGTTAATGCTAATAAAATAGAAAACTATCCTGGTATTTTAGAAATATCTGGTTTTGACTATGCAACGAATTTATATAATCAAGTAAAAAATCTAGGTGCAGAATTAAAATATGAAACAGTAATTCGTATAGAAAGAGATAAAGCTGTGTTTACTAATCAAAATCAATACTATGGTAAAGCTATTATTTTAGCAACTGGGGCAGAAAATAGAAAATTAGAAATAGAAAACGAAAATAAGTATATTGGTAAGGGAATTTCTTATTGTGCTACTTGTGATGGTAATTTTTATAGAAATAAAATAGTTGCTGTTGTTGGTGGTGGAAATACAGCTTTAGAAGATGCAATTTATTTATCTAAAATTGCGAGTAAAATATATGTCATCCATAGAAGAGATTCTTTTAGGGGTGAAAATAAATATTTAGAAGAAATAAAAAAAGAAGAAAATATCGAATTTCTTTTAAACTCTACTATTCATAAAGTGAATGGTGATGATTTCCTAACCAGTCTTGATGTGATAGATAATCAGGGCAATATAAAAAATATTAAGGTCGATGGTCTTTTTGTTGCAGTTGGTCAAATGCCTAAGAATGAGATATTTCAAAATATATTAGAATTAGATCAGTATGGATATATTCTTTCAAATGACGGAGTACATACTAATATTCCAGGAATCTATGTTGCCGGTGATGCAAGAGTAAAAAAATTAAGACAATTAGTAACGGCTGTAAGTGATGGAGCGATTGCTGCAACTACTGCAATTCAGGAAATGGAGTAATATTCTTATTATGAGGTAGATATATGAATCGTAATGACTCTTTAAAATTAGAAAACCAATTATGCTTTCCATTATATGTTTGCTCTAAGGAAATCATAAAAAAATATAAACCATTTTTAGATCATCTTGATTTAACTTATACACAATATATTACAATGATGATTTTATGGGAACAATTAGAAATTAATGTCAAATCGCTAGGTGAAAAATTATATTTAGATTCTGGAACTTTAACACCACTTTTAAAAAAATTAGAAAATAAAGGTTATATTGTACGAAAACGTGATTTAAAAGACGAAAGAAATTTAATTATTTCTATTACAAAAAAAGGAAAAAGTCTGAAAAAGATAGCACAAACTATTCCTTTAAAAATGAGTCAATGTATTTCATTAGAAAAACAAGATATGCTACAACTACATCAGTTATTGTCTAAAATTTTAGATAATATTCAAAAAAATTAGAATTATAAAGATGTGTATGCATCTTTTTTTATTATTTTATATGGAATAATTGTCAGGGTATTGACAATTTTTTAGATTAGGCATATGATGTTATAGTAGCAAAAAAGAGGAAAATATGAAAGAAGAAAAAATATTGTATGAAATTAAATCGTTAGAAAAAATGATTTTTAGAGCACTTGTTCAAGAAACAGAATTAAAGGAAATTTCCAATCACCATCCAACGCCAACTCAAATGCAAATTATGGAATATATTTTGAAACATCAAAATACTGATATTTTTCAAAAAGACCTAGAAAAAGTTTTAAATTTAAGACGAGCAACAGTATCAGGAGTTTTACAGACTATGGAAAAAAATGAATTAATTGAAAGAGTGATTGATCCTTTAGATGCTAGGACGAAAAAAGTTATTTTAAATCCCAAAGCAAAAAAAATGTTTCAATTGAAAGAAGCAAAAATTAGTGAATTAGAAAACGCAATTATACAAGATATTCAGCCAAAAGATTTAGAGATTTTTTCTAACGTTTTAAAACAAATGAAAGAAAATTTAAAAAAATATATGAGATGAAGATAAAAAATTGCTACAAAGAAAGGAATACATATGATAAAGTTGTTAAAAGATTTTAGTAAAAAAGATATTTGTTTTATTATAATCAGTTTTATTTTAATCATTGGTCAAGTATGGCTAGAGTTGAAGATGCCTGATTATATGAGTAGTATTACTAGACTTGTTCAGACAGAAGGAAGTACAATGCGCGAAATTATTGAACAAGGTAGTTATATGTTAGCTTGTGCCTTTGGTAGTTTGATATCTGCTATTATTGTTGGCTATTTAGCTAGTCATGTAAGTTCTAATTTTTCGATGAATTTAAGAAAAAAAATTTTTGAAAAAGTAGAAGCATTTGGAACAGAAGAAATGAAAAAATTTTCAACGAGTAGTCTAATTACAAGAACTACGAATGATGTCATGCAAATTGAAATGTTAATCGGTATGGGAATGCAATTATTGATCAAAGCACCTATTATGGCAATTTGGGCAGTTACCAAAATACTAGATAAATCATTAGAATGGAGTATGTTAACAGGAGCTTGTGTGATTATTTTACTTACTACCATTAGTATTATTATGATGATTGTTATGCCAAGATTTTCTAAGGTACAAAAATTAATTGATCGTGTAAATGGGGTCATTAGAGAAAATTTATCAGGTATTCGTGTAATACGTGCTTTTAATGCTGAAAAATATCAAAAAAATCGCTTTGAAGAAGTAAACAGTAATTTAACCAGTATGCAATTATTTAATCAAAGATGTTTTGCTGTCATGATGCCAATTATGAATATTGTGATGCATGGTTTAACATTGGGAATTTATTTGATTGGTGCCATTTTAATTGAAAAAGCTATGATGAGTGATAAATTAGTAATTTTTAGTAATATGGTAGTCTTTACTAGTTATGGAATGCAAGTGATTATGTCATTTTTAATGTTAGCAATGATTTTTATGATGCTACCAAGAGCTAGTATTTCTGCCAATCGTATTAATGAAGTATTAGAAGAAAAAATTACGATTCAAGATGGTAATTTTGATGGTGAAACAGAAGAAAGAGGAACTATAGAATTTAAAGATGTATCTTTTAAATATCCAGATGCAGATGAGTATATTTTAAAAAATATTTCCTTTAAAGCAAATCAGGGAGAAACAATTGCTTTTATCGGATCTACTGGAAGTGGAAAATCTACCTTAATCAATTTAGTTCCAAGATTTTATGATGCAACAGAAGGAGAAATATTAGTAGATGGTGTCAATGTAAAAGAATATACACAAGAAGCACTTCATAATAAAATGGGGTATATTCCTCAAAAAGCAGTAATGTTTACAGGAACAGTTAAATCCAATGTAAGTTATGGTGATAACGGAAAAGAAAAAGATGAAACCAAAGTAATGAAAGCAGTTGAAGTAGCACAGGGAAAAGAATTTGTTGAGAAAATGGAAAATACTTATGATAGCCATATTGCTAGGGGAGGAACGAACATTTCTGGAGGACAAAAACAACGTCTTGCGATTGCACGAGCTATATTTCGAGATCCAGAAATCTATATTTTTGACGATTCTTTTTCAGCCTTAGATTATAAAACAGATTTAATTTTAAGAAAAGAGTTAAAAAAATATACTAAAAATGCTACTAGTTTAATTGTTGCACAAAGAATTGGAACCATTATTAATGCCGATAAAATTATTGTATTAGATAAAGGAAAATGTGTTGGTATAGGAACGCATAAGGAATTATTAGAAAACTGTGATATCTATAAAGAAATTGCTTTATCACAACTATCAAAGGAGGAGTTAGAAAATGCCTAGACCTGGACCTAGAGTCAATGAAAAATCCAAAGATTTTTTTGGCTCTATGAAACGACTACTAAAAAATTTAAAACCATGGAAATATATTATGATTATGGCTTTGGTTTTAGCTATGATTAGTGCTATTTTAGCTTTGATTGCTCCTAATCGTTTATCTGATTTTACGGATGTTATTACCAAAGGATTAAGTCCAAAAACTGAAAAATTAGAAGAAATTGCATCTAGTATTACGAATCAATTTACTACTTTGCAATGGAATGGAAAAATAAGTGCTATCTTGGAAAATCCTGAAATTAGTATAGAAGATAAAGAAAAGTTACAAAGTACTTTACAAACTATTTCAACTTTAGATGACAAGACGCAAACAAGTAGTTTATTATTATCTTTACCTGATTCTATTTTATTAGAATTATTAGAAGATATAGAAATAGAGAAGACAACGATTTCCCCTAAAGATCAATTAGAATTTCTTAATATTATGAAATTAGCTATGAATAGTGATTCTGATATGGATACAACAGAATTATTAAAACAATTTGACCAATTGCCATCTTCTATTTATGATTTAGTAAAACCTAGTATTGATATGGATGAGGTAATGCAATACGTTTATTTATTAGCATCTTTATATGTTATTAGTGCTATTTTTAGTTATATTCAAAATTTTTCTATGTCAACAGTTTCTAATTATTTTGCGAAAAATTTAAGAACCAGAATTAGTAATAAAATTAATCAGTTACCATTAAAGTATTTCGATACGCATGAAAATGGTGATGTTTTATCCAGAGTAACAAATGATGTAGATACTATTGCTCAAAACTTAAATCAAAGTTTAGCCACTTTAGTAACTAGTATTACTTTATTTATTGGATCAATTATCATGATGTTTGTTACCAATGGAGTAATGGCACTTACTGCTATTTTATCTAGCTTAATAGGATTTAGTTTGATGTTCTTGATTCTTGGAAAAAGTCAAAAATATTTTAGTAGAAGACAAAAAGAATTAGGAGAATTAAATGGTTATATTGAAGAAATGTATTCTGGACATAATGTAGTAAAAGCTTATAATGGAGGAAAAGATGCAAAAAAACAATTTCAGATTTTAAATAGCCAATTATATGAATCTAATCGTAAAAGTCAATTTTTATCTGGACTTATGCATCCAATTATGAATTTTATTGGTAACTTTGGTTATGTTGCTGTTTGTATTGCAGGGGCATTATTAGTAATGAATGATTATATTTCATTTGGCGTAATTGTTGCTTTTACCATTTATGTTAGACTATTTACAAATCCTTTAACCCAAATGGCACAAGCAATGACATCTTTACAATCAACAGCTGCTGCTAGTGAAAGAGTATTTGAGTTTTTAGAAGAAGAAGAAATGTCTAATCAAAAAGAGGTTAAAAAATTCTTAGATAAGTCAAAAGTGAAAGGAAAAATTACATTTCAACATGTAAAATTTGGTTATGATTCTTCTAAAACAATTATTAAAGACTTTAATGCTTCTATTGAACCTGGACAAAAAATAGCGATTGTAGGACCAACTGGTGCTGGAAAAACGACCATGGTAAATTTATTAATGAAATTTTATGAAATTAAAGATGGCGATATTTTCATTGATGGTGTATCTACAAAAGAACTATCTCGAGAAAATATTCATGAATTATTTTGTATGGTTTTACAAGATACTTGGTTATTTGAAGGAAGTATTTTAGAAAATATTAAATTCAATAAAGAAAATGTAACCAAAGAAGCAGTATGGGAAGCTTGTAAAACAGTAGGAATTGATCATTTTATTAAAACATTACCTGGTGGATTAGATTCTTCTGTAAGTGATACAGATACAATTAGTCAAGGACAAAAACAATTATTAACCATTGCTCGTGGTATGATCGAGGATGCACCTTTCTTAATTTTAGATGAGGCAACCTCTAATGTAGATACTAGAACAGAAGAATTAGTTCAAACTGCAATGGATAAATTAACAGAAGGAAAAACCTCTTTCATTATTGCTCATCGTTTATCTACAATTAAAAATGCTGATTTAATATTAGTAATGAAAGATGGAAATATTATTGAAACTGGTAATCATGAAGAATTAATGAAACAAAATGGCTTTTATGCAGAACTTTATAATTCACAATTTGAATTATAAAATAATAAGAAGTAGAGGATTTTTGGTATGATTTTAAATGTTAGTGGTAGATGTGATATTGTAGCTTTTTATACAGAATGGTTTCTAAAAAGATATCAAGAAGGCTTTGTCGATGTAAGAAATCCTTTTTATCCCAAACAGGTTAGTAGAATTTATTTTGATGATGTAGATGCCATTGTTTTTTGTACGAAAAATCCTCTTCCTATTATTAAATATTTAAACAAGATCAAAAAACCGATTTTATTTCATATTACATTAACTCCTTATAAAAAAGATATAGAGAATGTAGTGGATAAGAAAAAAATAATAGAAGGAATTAAAGAAATCTCTAATATCATTGGTCCTGAAAATACTTATGTGAGATATGATCCAATTTTATTAAATGATCAGTATTCCACTATCTATCATGTCAAGGCTTTTGACCGAATATGTGAATTATTAGATGGATATATTAAACATATTATTATATCTTTTGTTGATGATTACAAAAATGTAAGAAAGAATCAAAAAGATTTAAAATTAAGAAACTTTACCAAAGAAGATTATGAACAAATTGGAAAAAATTTTGTACAATCTGCTAAGAAGCATCATATGACTGTTCAAACTTGTTTTGAAAAAGAAAATTTAGTCGAGTATGGGTTTTTAAAAAGAGATTGTGTAGACCGTAATTTAGCTTTTCGCTTGACTAATAAAACAAAGTTCAAAATCTGGCAGTCTCGTGGATGTCATTGTATTGAAATGGTAGATATCGGTGTTTATAATTCCTGTAGTCACTTTTGCAAATACTGTTATGCCAACTATGATGAAGCAAAGGTATTAGAAAATATTCAAAAACATCATCCTGATTCTTCATTACTAATCGGTCAATTAGAAGAAGGAGATATTATTAAAGTAAGAAAAGTTTAGGTGGAAAAAATGAAAGTATTAAGTTTAACAGAACCCTATGCAACTTTGATCAAAGAAAAAAAGAAACAAATTGAGACTAGAAGTTTTAAAACCAGTTACCGTGGTGAATTATATATTCATGCTAGTAGTACTGCCATTTCCAAAGATAGTAAGGCTAATAAAGTACTGATGCAGGAATTGAATGGTATCCCATTAAATTTTGGCTATATAATCTGTAAGTGTCAGTTAGTAGATTGTATTTATATGACCCGAGAATATGTAGAAGATATGAAAAAAAATCATCCTCAGGAATATATTTGTGGTGATTATCAAGAAGGAAGATATGCTTGGATTTTAGAAGATATTATGTCATTAGAAGTACCTATTCAAGCGAAGGGTCAACTTAATATTTGGAATTATTATACAGAATCAGAAATTATGAAATTCATGGAAAATATACAATATGGTTGGGTAGATAAAAACAATCATAAGCATGATAATGAAGATGAAAATTATGCTGACGATTATCAATTGCAGTCCCCTCAAGAAATACTAAAAAATCAAATTGGTGTATGTTGGGATCAAGTAGAATTAGAAAGATATTATTTTAAAAGCTATGATCCTATTCATACTTATTTTATCGTATACTATGATAATCAAACTTGTCCAACTCATACCTTTTTAACTTATCAAAAAAAGAATAAATATTATTGGTTTGAACATGCTTGGGAAATATTTCGAGGCATTCATGAATATTCTAGTCAAGAAGAATTATTATTGGATGTAAAAAAGAAATTTATTGAAAAAGAATTAAAAAATCACTATCAAAGCACTAATTTAATCTTATATGAATATAAAAAACCAAAACCACATCTTTCAACAGAAGAATTTTTTAAACACTGTGAACAACAAAAACAAATCAAATTGTAATGATTCGGTGATGATATGGAAAAAGAAATCATAAAAAAACTAGAAGATTTATCAAAATCAAAGTTTAGAAATAGTTTTCACTTAAAAGAAAAAGAGAGGCTTTATATACAAGAAAAAGGATTAGAAACAGTAAATAGACATGCCTATGATTTTATTCAAAAAAGGTTAGCTCCTAAAGTTATTTTAAATGATGGTAAACAAACTCCTATGCGAGGACATCCTGTTTTTATTGCTCAACATGCAACAGCTACTTGTTGTAGAAATTGCTTATATAAGTGGCATCACATCGAAAAAAATAAAGAATTATCCAGTGCAGAAATTGATTATATTGTGGAAATCATTATGCAATGGATTATTCAGGAAATGAAAGAAAAGAGTGTATAGTAGATAAAAGTATGGTTCAATGTCAAGTAGTGTTGGTGAAACCAAAAACTAATGATAAATGAACTATATAGAGAGCTAAAAATTTTAGT
>CANRKU010000010.1 GCA_947631295.1 uncultured Bacilli bacterium | reverse complement strand
ACCTTCTTTTTCAATCTTACGTACATTGACAGATGTAATCTTCATGTGTATCCTCCTTCTAAAGTAAATACTTTATGATATAATCATATAATACTTTATTAAAAAAAGCAACAGTTTTACCAAAAGTTTACAAAACTGTTGTCACTACTAACTTTCTAATTAAAACATCACTATAACTAAAAGATTTGACCTGAGAGTTATCTTCTAATCGAACTAAAAAAATAGATGGATAAGTATCAATAATCGTAGCTGAAAATTCTTCTATTTGATTTCTACTACCATTAAATCGAAAATTAAGAGTCTGACCTTTATAAGAGTCAATCTTAGATTTTACTTTTTCTATATTCATCTTGGATACCCCACAAACATACAACCTTTCGTCATCACTCCACCCATTCCATCAGCTCCTGATTTTGTTTTCCCTAAAACTTCTAATAAATCAATCGTCTTATTTCTATCATATAAAGCTACGTATGATGCAACAATCGCTGGATCTAATGCATGAATATTAATTCTTTTTGGACTGGATGCAAAAGTTGAACCGGCCTTAATTAATTCTTCATAATTACTTTGGCACGCACCCGCAATGATAATTAATTTATCCTGATTTTTTTCAAAATTTCTAGCAACTTTAACTGCGTCAATAAAATTAGAAGTGTTTTTATAGTTTTCTATATTATCCATAGATCCTTTACGCCGATAATAAGCATCATGACCAGTAATGACCACAATATCAGGATTTAACTTTTCTAAATAATTTCTAATTTCTGTTTTAATATCTGCTTCTTTCAAACATAAACCATAAGCCATAATATTCAATTTTTTATAAAAATTCATACATCTTTTTAAATAATCCTCATCCCCATCTATATGCAATATTTTTCCAGGCAAGTAGAAAAATTCATTACGATCTAATTGAAAGGAACTCGTAATAGAATCAGTAATTCTCTCATCATCAATAACATCCTGTTTTTCTACCTTTACCAAATCACTCAAATCACTATCCGCATAAAGTCTTAAATTAATTCCTTTTAAATAAGCAACATTACCTTCTATCTTCTCAATCATAAAAAAAGTGTCATTTTGATAAGAATTTCTAGTAACAATATCTCCAACACGAAAAAGCATATATTTCACCTCTATCAGTAAAATATATGCTAATTCATAGAAAAAGATTCAAAAATTAAGTAACATATTAACCAACTAATTTTGCATAGACTACATATCGCTGAGTTTTATAGCCATCAACCCCCATAGGATAACAAGTATACAACATTAATAATTCTTCATTATTCTGAATAGGTAATTGATCATCATCAGTATCATTGATAATTTTCGTAGAAACAATTTCATAAGTATAAGTACCATACACTGCTTCAATAGTAATATGAGCACCTATTTTTAGTTCTGGTAAACGCATAAAATGTTCTTTTGTATTATGAGAAGCTAAGATAATAGATCCACCTTCTCCAGGAAAATAACTTCCTGCATAATGTCCAATACCACGATCAATAATATCTTCTGAATCACCACGATAGATAGACACATCTAATCCGATATCTGGAATTTTAAGAGTTCCCCAAATTGTTCCCCAATCTGGATACTTAGATAATTGATGAGTTTCAGGATCCATAATAATATCTGGTGAGTTATTTACCTCTGGAGTAGAATCATTATTTGTTACAGGAGGAGTAGGAATTTCTACAGATGGAACAACATCAGGAACAGTATTGACCTCTGGAATTACATTAGATTCAACACTATTTTCAACTGGTGGAATATTAGACTGTGTATCCACACTTTCAACACTAGTATCGATATCGGTATCATTAGAAACCATATCTGCATCTATTTCTGTATTCTTTTCATCACTCATTACCACAGTTCCATTTGAATATACATTAATCATTATCGTAAAAGTTTGATTAGAAGAAGGTTGATTAATAACATTTAATTGTGTATTTTCTTTATCCACCCACATCCTTAATCTAAAATTTTTCTCATAATGAACATTATTGGCAGAAATTTCGCCCTGGTAAAGTGTTTTCTCAACATATTTTTCTTCTTCCACTTTTTCTGTTTGATTTAATTGACTAAATGTATCTGACAATAGATCCTTTTCACTATTATCATCTAATTCTATTAAATGAACATTTACTTTACTATCATCTAAAGTCGATTTCTTATTTTTTCTAGCTGTTACTTCATAAGGAACATCATAATTACTAGATTCTGTACTAGTAATTTTAAAATCAAAATATTGATCATTTATAGATTGATTAGTCCCTGAACTATCTGACATAGGATAAGCATCAGTCAAACTAATTCCATTTCCTACACCTGATGTTTCTGTATACAAAAAGGTGATTTCGCCTGATGTAATTATATTTTCTTGAGCGCCAACATTAGTATAATGAAAAAAAGAAAAACTAACCCCAAAAGTTAAACTAATAAGACCAATAATACCTAATAAGATACCTAATTCTATTTTTCTATTCATACTTGGCACCAACTTTCTATTCCTTCTAATTCAATTCTACTATCTATTGAAAAATAATGTCAAATAATATCGAAAAAAGAATTGTCAATAGTGTAAATAAAAATAAAATTTTATTGATATAAAAGAGTTAAAAACATATTAAAAAGTAAAGAAGATTTTATTGAGGTGTAAAATAGTCATATATATGTGTAAAATTATTTTATATAAAAAAATATTGCTTATATAGCAATATTCATAAAACTACAGATTTTTTTTACTTATGATTACTTTAATTATTAGCTTGTTCATTAATTACAACTGCACCATTTGCATAAACATTCACTGTAACAACAAAAGTCTGTAAAATACCATTATCAAAATTATTTACTTTGCTGGAATCTATCCACATTCTTAATCTGAAGCTTTTTTCATAGTTACTACTATTTGGAGAAATATTATTTTGATAAAGTGTTTTTTCAATATATTTTTCAACATTAATTTTTTCTGTTTGCTTTAAAGCATCAAATGTAGTTAGAAACAATTCTTTTTCACCTGTTTCAGATAATTCTGTTAAATATACTTTAACAAGTGTATCATCTAAAACAGAATCTTTCTGCTTTCGAACTGTAATTTCATAAGGTATATTATAATAATTAGAGATACTACTAATTATTTTAAAATCAAGATAATTTTCACTTACTATCTGTTTTTTACCAACTTCATCAGATACAGGAATAGATTCCGTTAAATTTATTTTATTTCCAGCTCCTGCTACACCTGTATATACAAAAGTTATTTTTCCAGATGGAGATTTAGATACTTCATCTAAACCACGATAAAAAAAGGAATAACTAATTCCAACACATAAAAAAATAATACCAATAATACTAAATAAAATCCCCAATCTTATTCTATTATTCATATCCAAACTCCAACTTTTTATCCTTATAAGCATATTCTATTGCAGTTTACCCCAATTTGTCAATGAAATTTAAATTTATCAGAAAAAAAATTTACAAATGGTTACTAATGTCTATAAAAATTTCTAATGAGAGTTCTTCAGCCCTAACAGTTAAGTCAAAACCATATTTTTTTAAAACTTGTTCTATAGAATCCAAATTATAATTTTTTAAATTATTGCGGAGCATTTTTCTTTTATAACGAAAACTATCACGTACTAATTGTGCAAATAACTGAAAATTTTCTGTTGGAAAATTATTTTCTTTCTTAGTTAAAGAAATTACCATACTATCTACATTTGGTTTTGGTACAAAAAGATTTCTACTTACTAAAAATTCTTTTTTTAGATGAAAATAATAGTTTAAGAAAACAGTAATAGAACCATATTCTCTATCACCAACTTTAGCACATAATCTATCGGCTACCTCTTTTTGAACCATTACGATAATTTTTTCTATTTCCAGATTACTCTCAATTAATTTTGTAATAATAGGTGTAGTAATATAATAAGGTAGATTAGCTATTACGTATAGATGAGAATATTCAAATTGATCTAAATCTTTTCTCACATCCCGCTGTAAAAAGTCATCATAAAAAATACACACATTATGAAAATCTAATAATTCCCGATCTAATATTGTTTTAAGTTCTTGATCAATTTCATAACAACAAACCTGCTTAGCTTTAGAAGCTAAAACTTTTGTTAAAGTACCAGCACCAGGACCAATTTCAATTACTAAACTATCTTCAGAAATATTAGCAACATCAACAATTTTTCGAGGAATATTAGGATCCTTTAGAAAGTTTTGACCAAATTTCTTTTTAAAATGAAAATCATTTTGATTCATAAAATCACCACTATAACTATATCATAACTATCCAAAAAAGCAAAAAAAAAGAGAATTTATAAGCTTAAATTCTTAACATTATCCTCTTTTTTTCTTAGTTTTAGAAATAGATTTTCCAAAATTAACAACATTCACACCATTATTAGTAGATTCTATTGTTTTCTTACTGAAATCAGTTTTATCAATAACCTCTTTTTTCTTTGATTCATAATGAATTCCTTCCACCATCAATAAAACATTAGAAACAGACAGTATATATAACATAGCACGCATAGGAGCAATCATATCAGCAAAATAATTAAAATTAATATCATAACCCAAACGAATCATAACTACCATGTTACGATCAAAAAAGGTTCTATAGATTGAAAATAGTAACATTGCAAATACTAAGCAACAAGTAATATTATAAAACAAACAATTATTAACACTTTTCTGTCTAAATATAATATTAATTGCGAATAAAGTAAATAACAGAAAAAAGGGAATAAAGTTAGCAAAAGAATCCATTACATTTTTCTCAAGTCTACGGTACATATTAATAATAATAAAGAAAGTAAATACAAAAGTAACAAGTAATAAAATAACTTTAAGAAATGAAAATATTCCATTAATTACTTTAATCATAAAGTTCCCTCCACTTCATTTCTAAACCATTCTGATACAAATTCAACAAAACTTGCTGCTTTACCATAAGCACCCATTACTTCATAAAAACCATCTTTTGTAGTATCTTTAATGGATGAAGAAGCTATTGATGTATTATAAAAATAACTACTATTATTTAATAAATCCTTTTTTAAATATGATGTCTCATCTAATAATGCATTGAAATATAATTGCATCATATTTTTATTATTTAATAAATAAGCACTATTATAAGTTTCAGGTGTTACCAAAGTTGTCCAATACAAATTATTAACAATACAACTACTTAAAATATCATTTTCATAAGATTCACGAAGCTGATAGACATCTATAATTGTAATTCTATCTTTTTCCATCATAGATTTTATAGTTGTATTTTGAAAGCTCTTTGTACAAGACTCAAGATTATGATAAATACTTTGCATCTGATTAGCTGAAAGATTACCATGATAAGTATTAGCATTAAAATTAGAGATATTTTGACTAACATTAGACATCTTTTTTTGAAAATCTAAAACTAAAGATTGGGTAGAGAAATTTGTAACAAAGTCTTTCCTAATTTCAAAATAATGATAAATATTAGAAAATAAATAAAAACAAGCAAAAGAAAAAACAAGCCCAATCATTGCATAATTAATAATTTTTAAATATTGCTTAAAAAATTCCATTTTTTCCTCCTATTTTTTTTTGAATATATTATACTTTTTGATTGCATTATTATTATGTTTTAAATTTAAATAATTATAAATTTATACAAGAAAATGAACAAATCTTTAATAGCTATGAGATTTACTCTTCTATCTTAGAGGTTTTAATTAATTTAAAAATATCACTACCAACAATAAGTAAACAAGGTATAACCACAATTATAAGCCAACCAATTGGCTTAGTCATAATAGTTTGTAAATACCCTATCATAGGAATTCTTAAAAATACTCTTCCAATTACTTCATCTGGTCCTATCAAAGCAAAATCTGCAGTATTATTATGATCTCCTTTCGTTCTAAAACCTAAAATTTTTGAATTATCCTCTGTATCATAAACAATACCAATAACACGATGAGTAATAGGAGTACCAGCCGTTTCTATATCCTTAGAAAGAAAAGTAATAATATCATCTACTTCTATATCATAAGCATCAACACGCATCGTAACAACAGCATCATATACATTAATTCGAGGTATCATACTTTCACTAATAATAATATAAGCCCCAAATAATGAATGTCGATACTGACCATTTTTCATTAGTATTTTTTTGTCCACAAAAGAAACAGCAAACATCACAAAAACAACTATTAAAATTAAAAAAACAGAATAAAATAATATGGACGATAAAAATTTAAATATCTTTTTTGCTAATTCCATACTATCACCCGATTCTATTCACCTATTATTATCTTAATAATATCACAGATAAAAAAAGATGTAAAATAAAAAAAAGAAAAACATTGTTTTCCTTTACACTATTTATTAATAAGTACCTACTGCAGCCACATTAACTTTTAAAGAAAAAGATTTATTATTTAAAGTGGTATAATCAAAATTAGTTTGATTAGGATCCTTAACCCACATTCTAAGACGAAATCTTTTACCATAAGCAACCTCTCCTGCTTTTACATCACCATAATAAACTGTTTTTCCTGATAAAAGCTGATTAGTAGTATTTTGTAATTCATCATAAGTAACTATACCAGTAGAAGCTTCGGTTAATGGAGTAGACTCTTCACTACTACCATCAAAAGTAGTTAAATAAACCTTAATCCAATCATCTGGTAAAGTAGACGCCTGATCTTTATTAACTGTAATTTCATAAATTAAATCTGTCTTAGTAGTAGAAGCAGAAACAGTAAAATCAAAATATTCACCTTCATCTGCTAATAATTTTCCTTGTTCATCTGAAATAGGAAGAGCATCCTCAATTAAAATACCATTATTACCACCATTCGCATCAGAATAAGAAAATATTACTCTTCCAGTTTGAATAGCATTATTAGTCATTCCTTCACCAAAATAATTAAATATAGCATAACTAATTCCTATGAAAATAGCTATTAAAGATAAAAATAATAAAATAATAACTGCAATCTTTTTTTTACTAATGGTTTCTCGTTTCATATTCACACTACTTTCCTATTTCATAAGCATATACGTCAACTTTAATAGAAAAAAATTGATTTTCAAAATCATTGGCATCTTGTTTAACCCACATTCTTAAACGATAAGATTCAATGAGATTTTTAATATTTTCATCTAAAGTTGTCTCATATAAAACATAATATTCTTTATTATTGATAGTTTCTTTTTTCAAATTAGAAAAATTAGTAAAAACCTTTTCTTGTTCAAAGCTTCCCATTAATTGTGTTAAATAAATTTTTACATTTTCATCAGCTAAAGTAGATGCATCATTTTTATCAATTAAAAGTTTATATAAAATTTTGGAATTTCTCGTCGTCGCCGTTACAAAAAAATCAAAGTATTGACCACTACCTACCATAGATTTACCAATCGCATCTACTGTTGGCATAGCATCTTTTAATAAGATTCCATTACCAGCCTGTCCTACATCAGAATAAGTAAAAACTACTTGGCCGGTTTCTATTTCTTGGTTTTCATCACTTCTACCATAATAAACTGAATAAGAAATACCAAATACACAGAAGAATAAAAGAATGGTCATCAATAATAAATATGGCCAGTACCTTCTTCTCTCTTTTTCTTCTGATACATCTATATCATGATTATAATCTGATTGATTATTCATAGGTCCATCTCCATTCTACCAACCCCATCTTAAAATTTCATAATGAACATTTCTTTGGCGACCAACAATATTCATATTATCCGTTTCTGTTACTAAAAAGTCCATAATATTACCTTTAATAGCTCCACCTCTATCTAAAACAATTCCAATAATAGGTTCATTAGTAAAACTAACATTCGTAATTTGAACAATTGTACCACAAGGAATAGCAGGATCAGCAGCTAAAATACGAACCTGACCATAAACATTATCATTAAAATAAATATTACCTTTTCTAACATCTTGTCTAGGTGGACAAGATACTTTACCAGTACAACCTGCACAAATTGGGTTATATGCTGTCATCTGCCCTGTAAAAGAAATGGGTTCACTAGGTCCATATAAAGAAGCCTCTTGCATATTACTAACTTCTCTCACTTGAAGAGTTTTATTTTTATTATCATATTTATTAATAATATGAATAGCTTCAATTGATTTTACACCGTTTATATTAGTAATACTATGTGTTGTATGTTCAGTGCTAGAAACAATGACATAGCATAACACAAAAACCGTAATTACTAATAATGATCTATGTAACATAGCTTTATACAACTGATGAGTTTTCTTTTTCATAATATCACCTACATCATTTACCATCGAGTATTATATAAGTTAAATATATCATACATCTAAATGTAAGTCAAATAACTTAAGGACATTTTGAGTAGTAATTTTAGCTACTTCTTCAATAGAAATTGCTTTAATATCAGCTATTTTTTGTGCAATATATGGAATATTACTAGATTCATTAACCTTTCCACGATTAGGTTCAGGAGCCAGATAAGGACTATCAGTTTCTAAAACAATAGAAGTAAGTGGAATTTTCTCAATTACTTGATACAACTTACTATTTTTAAAAGTTACTACCCCACCAATACCAAGTAAAAATCCTAAATCAATAAATTTTTTAGCCATTTCTAAACTGCCACTAAAACAATGAATAATTCCTTTTACATGATATTGTGATAAAAGATCATAAGCATCACCAATAGAATCACGACTATGAATAATAACAGGAATATTTAATTTTTCTGAAATCTCTAATTGTCTCCTAAAGACCTTTTTTTGAATTTCTTTATTGTCTTTATTCCAATAATAATCGAGTCCAATTTCCCCAATTGCGATAATTTTTTCATTCTTTTGCACAATATCTTCTAAAATTTTGTAATCATTATCCACAATATTGTTAGCAACCTCAGGATGATAACCAACTGATGCATACAAACACTGATATTTTTCCACAAATTTAGTGGATAACAAAATATCATCCTTTTCACAAAAAGAAGATATTAACAATTTAACATTGGCTCTTAAAGCATGTTCGATATATAAATCTGGATTGACTCCTTCCGTATCACTAATATGCATATGTGTATCAATAAACATAAAATCACCTAAAAATAGTATACCACAAAAAAAGCAGTTATTTTAAACTGCTTAGTATAAGTATAATTCAATGCTAATTTTCTTCTAATTCTTTTAATTTTTTATCCTTATCAATTCTCATAAATAAGGCTTCTGGAGTATTAGTTACTGTATAAGAATTATCTTCTAAATAGTATCCTTCAGAATGCTGGTTTTGAAGTTGATTTTTAATTTTTTCACTAGTATCTGGTAAGAAAGGACTTAAAAAGATTCCACAAACACGAATAGATTCTAACAAATTATATAAAACTGTTTCTAAACGATTTTTCTTATCCTCTTCTTTAGCAAGTATCCATGGTGTTGCTTCATCAATATATTTATTGCTTCTTCTTAAAACATCAAAAATTTCATCTAATGCTGCTCCTATTTCTAATGTATCCATTTTCTTATCTATTTTTTCTTCTAAAGTATTAATCATTGAAATAAGTTCATTATCATAACTTTCTAATTCTTTTTGATTAGAAACACTACCATTAAAGTATTTATTAACCATAGAAATAGTACGATTTACTAAATTCCCCAAGATATTGGCAAGATCACTATTGATACGCTCAATTAATAATTCATAAGTAATGCTCCCATCATTTGCATAAGGAATTTCATGAAGTACATAATAACGAACACTATCTACACCAAATGCATCTACTAAATCATCAGCATAGATAACATTACCTTTAGATTTACTCATCTTTCCATCTCCAACTAATAACCATGGATGACCAAATACTTGTTTAGGCAAAGGTAAATCTAAACTCATTAAAAAACAAGGCCAATAAATAGTATGAAAGCGAATAATATCTTTTCCAATTAAATGTAAATCAGCTGGCCAATATTTAGAAAATTCTAAGCTGCTTCCATCTGGATCATACCCAATATTGGTAATATAGTTAGTAAGTGCATCTAACCAAACATAAACAACATGTTTAGGATCAAAATCAACTGGAATTCCCCAGTCAAAGGAAGTACGAGAAACACATAAATCTTGAAGCCCTGGTTTAATAAAATTATTAATCATTTCATTCTTACGAGATTCTGGTTTAATAAAATCTGGATGTGATTCAATATATTCTATTAATTGATCTTGATATTTAGAAAGTCTAAAGAAATATGCCTCTTCACTTTTTGGTTGAACACTTCTACCACAATCTGGACATTTACCATCTACTAATTGACTTTCCGTAAAGAAAGACTCACAAGGAGTGCAATAAAGTCCTTCATATTTTCCTAAATAAATATCCCCTTTATCGTACATTTTTTTAAATATCTTTTGAACAATTTTTTCATGATTTTTATCGGTAGTACGAACAAAACGATCATAACTAGTATTCATAATATCCCAAATTCTTTTAATTTCGGTTGATACCTCATCTACAAATTCTTGAGGAGTTACTCCTTTTTCTTCAGCCTTTAATTGAATCTTTTCACCATGCTCATCTGTTCCTGTCTGAAAATAAACATCAAATCCTTTTAATCTTTTATAGCGTGCTATACTATCTGCTAATACAATCTCATAAGTATTTCCAATATGAGGTTTCCCAGAAGTATAAGCAATAGCTGTTGAAATATAATATTTTTCCATTTTAATCATCCTTTCTATCGGTAGAACCAATTCCACCAGTTCTAACAGTATTAATTTCTGCTTCATCATCAACTGTTAAAAATTTAGTAAATATAGCTTGACAAATTTTATCACCACGATGAACAACATAGTCTCGTTCACCATGATTCTGTAATCGAATCCAAGCATGTCCTTCATTATCTGGATTATCGCAATAATCTGCTTCAAAAACACCAACTTGGTTACACATTCGTACATTATACTTAAAGCCTTGACTACTACGTACAAGTAAAAACATAACATCTCCGGGATTCATATGAACTTTTACTCCAAGTGGTATCTTTAATGTTTCACCCGGTTTCAATACAAAATCGATAATAGATTCAAAATCATATCCCGCACTTTCTTTCGTACTTCTTCTAGGAATATTATATGCATTATATAATGCTCTATCATCAATGACATCTTTTTTAAATTGTTCAAAACTAATTTTTTCAAAATATCTTGCCATAAAACCACCTCAACAAAAAAGCGACTATTCGCTATAAGGACGAATAATCGCGGTACCACCTTAATTTATAAGTAAATACTTATACACTTAAACTCTTAACGCGAGTTCTCGGATAAATCTAAATTATTATCAGCTCCAGAACCATTTATTATTGATCTTCCATATCTACTTTCACCTAACTAGACTCTCTTAAATAGATTCCCAATAACTCTTTCCTTCAAAACTTTTATGTGTTAAATTATAGCATATTCTTTCATATTATTCAATATTTTTTACTAAAATAGAAGTAATAAATTTAGTCAAATTTTTATCTTCTCCTGTAATTTCCTGATCTACAAAAATAACGCTTCCCAAAGAATCACTATTTGCGAGAATAGGGACTAAATAATAAGAAGAAGAATTTTTTTGATTCAAAACAATCATGGTATCATTTTGTATAAGAAATTCATTTCGCTCCTCTATTTTTTCTTTAATAGTACTAGTTAATTCTTTATCATAATATTCTTTATTAAGTTCCTTGGAAACGGCTATTACCTTTTCTTTATCAGTAATAATTATATTTTTTCCATACACTTTTAATACGGAATCTACTAAATGATTTGCTATTTCTACCATATCATCCAGCAAAGAATATTTTTTTAAAATAATACCGTTACTATCTACAAATATTTCTAAACTATCTCCTTCATTGATTTTAAAATTTCTACGAATTTCCTTCGGAATTACAATACGACCTAAATCGTCAATTCTTCTAACAACACCTGTTGCTTTCATATATAACCTTCTTTCTATCATTAGTGTTAGAAGAATTACCAATATTATACAAAAAAAGTATAGAATTTTTCTATACTAATCTACTGTTCTTAATGATATTTCTTGAAAGCGTAAATAACTTTCTTTTGCCTTATTAATTAAATTATTATCACGAATCATAATTTCCATATGAATTTTTGTTGATAGTTTTCCATATAAACGATTTTGTAAATAATCAGTAATTCTACTTACTGCAATATTTTCTTTTTCTTCTTCAACATGTTCTAAAACAAATTGATTTAAAATTTCTAAACCCTTTTTCTGTACATCTGTTATACAATACTGTTCTAAATGATTTTTAAAATTTTTAGTAGTACTTAAAACAAAATCATAGTAACTATTTAAAGAAGATTCGGTAAATTCTAATTGATCTATTTTTGTATTAAGAGATTCTTTTTTCTTTTGTAATGATTTTTCTATTTCCCGATAACTATCTATTTTCATATGATTAATAGTATCCGTAATAAATTTATTACTATGATAAATACCAGAATCTTCATTAATAGCTATGATATTTTTAATAGCAGTATCAAATTCTAAATTAAATATATTAGTAATAGTATCTAATAAATTATTGATATTTTTTTCTAAATCATATTTCAAGTTATTAATAATAATTAATCTATTTTTTTCACGAAACATTTCTTTCAAATCTCTATCCATGTTATCAATCCCTTTATTATATGATTATCATAACAGTTTCTAAAGATTTAGTCAAATTAAGCTAAAAATTTAATCTTATTTAATAAATCAACTAAATAATAAATATAATGCTTTTCTAATTTAATCGTATCTAATATGATGATTAATTGTTCATGCATCATTTTAAAACGAAACATTGGCGTAATATGAAAAGCATCCACAAATAATGTTTCACCATCAATTTTAGCTGTTGTTTCTTTACTAAATATAAGTTCAATAGAATTTTTAGTAGAATTAACAGTTTCTATTTCTAAATCTTTAGCTAGTTTTTCAAACCATTCTTGATACATATAAATAATAATTGTTTCATCAAGTTTACCAAAGCGGTCCTCTAAATCAACTTTTACTTCTTTCAATTTTTCTAAAGAATCAATTGTATTAATTTCTTTATGAATAGAAATTTTTAATTGATCATCATCTGTATAATTATCTGAAATATGAGTAGATACATCTAAAAGAGGTTTCTCATTTTGAATAATTTCTTCTTTTGGAGTAATTCCTTTTAAGCGATCAATCTCATCTTGTAACATTTTCAAATATAAATCAATTCCAACCGTATCAATAAATCCAGCTTGTTCACTACCCAAGATATCTCCTGCACCACGGATAGATAAATCTCTAGTTGCAATAGAAAAACCACTACCAAGCTCTGTAAAATCTTTAATAGCATTTAATCTTTTAACAGCTGCTTCATTTAACATTTTTGAAGGATGATACATTAAATAAGCATAAGCAATTTTATTACTACGACCAACTCTACCACGAATTTGATATAACTGACTAAGTCCAAAATGATCTGCATCTAAAATAATCAAAGTATTGGCATTAGGAATATCAATACCTGTTTCAATAATTGTAGTACAGATTAGTACATCATATTCATGGTTAATAAAAGACATCATGCGATCCTCAAGTTCTTCTTTTGTTAATCTACCATGTGCATAAACAATTCTAGCTTCTGGCACTAAATTTTGAATTTCATATACTTTTCTCTCAATACTTTCAACTCGATTATAAAGTAAGAATACTTGACCATTTCTAGACATTTCTTTATAAATAGCATCTTTTATAATTTGTTTATCTTCCTCTATTACATAAGTTTGAACTGGATATCTATCTATTGGAGGAGTTTCTATTAAAGATAAACTACGAATTCCTATCATAGACATTTGCAATGTTCTAGGAATAGGTGTTGCCGTTAAAGTTAGTACATCTACATTACTTTTATATTCTTTAATTTTTTCTTTATGAGTAACGCCAAATCTTTGCTCCTCATCAATTACCAAAAGTCCTAAATCCTTAGGTTTTACATCATTACTAAGAAGTCGATGAGTACCAATTACAAAATCAATAGTACCATTTTCTAAACCCTCTAAAATTCTCTTTTTTTCTTTTGAAGTTGTAAAACGATTTAAAAGGCCAATATTAATTGGAAAATTTTGAAATCTTTCCAAAGCATTTTGATATTGCTGATTGGATAAAATAGTAGTTGGACAAAGATATAAAACTTGTTTAGAATCCATTACGGCTTTAAAGATAGCACGAAAAGCTACTTCTGTTTTACCATAACCAACGTCACCACATAAAAGTCGGTCCATTGGATGATTGGATTCCATATCTGCTTTAATTTGTTCAATAGCAAGTAATTGATCTTTTGTTTCTTCATATTCAAAGCTGGAATCAAATTGTTGTTGAAGAGAGGTATCTTTAGAAAAAGCAAATCCTTCTTTCATTTCTCTTTCTGCATAAAGTCTTAATAATTTGTCAGCAATATCATGAATTTTACTTTTTACTCTGGATTTTATCTTATTCCAATCAGAACCACCTAATTTATTTATTTTAGGAGTAACTCCTTCATTACCAGAATATTTACTAATTAAATCAATTTTTTCAACAGGAATATATAATTTATCATTGCCAGCATAAATAACCTCAATGTAGTCTTTAAGAATATTACCATGAGATAAAGTCTTTATTCCATTATAAATACCAATTCCATTTACTGCATGAACAACATAATCGCCTACTTCTAACTTTCCAATATCCTTAATTTTAGAGGCATACTTAAACTTCGTCTTATACTTTTTATGAACAACAGAATAATTAAATAATTCTTTATCGGTTAAAACAACATAGTCTTGATAAATAAATCCTTTATTCATTGGTTTTTTAATAACGTTAATAACACCTTTTTGAATATTATCTTCATCTGTAATAATATAAGAATTCGTTAATTCTTTAACAAAATTTTTAACTTGTATTTCTTTCAAATAAATAATAATAATTTTATTTAAATATAATTGTTCTGATAAAAAATGATTAATTGCATCTATATTCTCGTGAAAAGAAGCTATTTCTTTGCAATCAAAATAATAAACCTGAATATTTTTATCTTTTAAAATATTATCAATCGTCAAATAATGATTTAAATATTTTGGAGACATATCATAAAAATCAAACATATAATTTCCAGTAAAATTCTGATCCTTTTCACTATGATATTCTGTAATTTCTTTTAAAATATTTTGATAAGATATTTCGATTTGTGGTTGATCTTTATAAAAAACAATACAATCTTTAAGATAATCTAAAATAGAAGATACTTTAGAATATTGTTGTAAATATTTTTGTTTAGGTTCTACCTCAATATCAGAATCTAAAATAAATTCACTATAAGGATGAATTTGAACTTGTTGAATAGTATTCATAGATTTTTGACTATCTTCATCAAAAGTACGAATAGAATCAATAGTATCACCAAAAAATTCAAATCGAATAGGATGTTCTTCTCCTAAAGGAAAAACATCAACGATAAAACCACGTACTGCATATTCTCCTGTTTTAGTTACTATAGATTCTCTATGATAGCCAATAGAATTTAAATATTTGGAAAATGCTACTTGATCAAAATCTTGATTTAATTTAATAGTTTGAATACTATTTTGATAGGTCATAACTGTCGGTAAAAATCTCAGATATCCCATCAAATTAGTAATAACAATACTAAAATGATCTTCTAAAATAGAATGAATAGTATCTAAACGATTCACCATTAAGTCTGGACTAATCGCAATCGCTTCACTAGTTAAAAAATCATCCATTGGAAATAAATAGACATGATCTTCATAACTAGATAAGCTACTATATAATTGATTAGCTTCAAATAAGCTAGCTGTAACAATTAAAATAGATTTATGATTATTGTTAAAAACAGTATGAATATAACGACAAAAAAGCTCATCTGTCATACCAGATAAAGCTACATTATTCATATTTTTAATTGGAATATCTTTTGAAAATAGATTCATATATTCACCATCTATCTATGATTATATTTTGACATTAATTCTGAAAATGATACTTGAAAATAGTCATCTAATATAGATAATACCTTTTTTTCTATTTCCTCAATAACTATTTCTTCTTCTTTCGATAATTTTCCTAAAACATAATCTTTAGTATCCATATTTTTATTATTAGAAATTCCTATCTTAATTCTTTTATATTCTTGAGTGCCTAGATGAAGTTCAATATTTTTAAGTCCATTATGACCACCACTAGAACCTTTTTGTTTGATTTTATAAATTCCAATAGGCAAATCTAAATCATCATGAATAACCAATATATCATCAATCGCTATTTTGTAGAAATCCACAAATTTGTGAATGACTTCACCACTAAGATTGATATAGGACTGGGGTTTCAACAAAACTACTTTTTCATCATTTACAAAAGTTTCTGCATAAAGACCGTTAAATTTAGATTTCGTAATAGAAACACCTAGTTTACTAGCAAATTGATCTATCATTCGAAAACCAATATTATGTCTAGTATTTTCATATTCATGACCTGGATTTCCTAGCCCAACTATTAATTTCAAAGTTAGTCACCTCTATTCAAATATTATTTCCCGGGAAATAACGTTAATGCTTTATATGATATTCTTTATAAACCACTGACTTAGGAACATCTCGCTCCATTGCTACTTTTTTAATAGCCTCTTTTTCTGTCAAACCATCTTCTAAATATAAATTAATATGTTCTAAAATAGTCATACTAGAATAATCTTCCTGTTCTAAATTTCCTTCTACTACAACAACCATTTCACCCTTCAATGTATCCACAATTTTTAATATTTCTTGGATAGAACCACGAATTATTTCTTCATATTTTTTACTAATTTCACGACATAATGCAATTTTTCGATTTCCAAATATTTCTAATAATGATTTTAACATTTCAGAAATACGATGTGGTGCTTCATATAAAATAATAGTGTAAGGCAGTTTTTTTAAAGTTTCAAGTTCTTTTAATCTTTTTGATTCTTTACTATTTAAAAATCCATAAAATAAAAATGGTGCAGGATATATTCCAGACATCGTTAAAGCAGGAACAAAAGCAGTTGGACCAGGTAAACTAATAACATTAAAGCCATTTTTACTAATAAATTCTACTATTTTATAACCTGGATCACTAATAATAGGTGTTCCTCTATCTGTAACAAGTCCAATATTAAAACCTTCTTGAAGTTTAGAAAGTACCATTTCTTTTAAACTATCTTCATTATGATCATCAGAATGAATAAGTTTTTTCTTAATACCGAGTTTATGAAGTAATTCAGAAGTTACTCTAGTGTCTTCACAAAGTAATAAATCTACCATTTCTAAAGTATGAATACTACGAAGGGTAATATCTTCCATATTTCCAACTGGAGTAGGTATTAAATATAAACTTGGACTATTATCATAACTTTTTTGTCTCATATTAACACCTCAATTACAAATAATTATAAACTATAAATATTTATTTTGTTCTAAGATTTTTATCTTCTTCTGTCAATAACTGACTATTAGAAATATCCATATTATTCAATATTTCTACTTGATATCCTTGATCTTGTAATTGTTCATAATATTTATTTAAATCTTGTTGAGAGATATCTTTTAAATTTTTTGAATAATGATCCATTTCATTAATTAAAGATTTAATTTTACTACTATTTTCCTTTTCATTTGATTCAGCTTGTGAAATATCTACAGTATATAAAGAATTAACCAAATCAACATAATTGTTATAATTTTCTGTTCCAACTCTATCAATAATTGCGTTTTTATTTTCTGAAATACGAGCGATTTTTAAATAATTTTTGAATATTTCATAAAATTGATTTATTAGATAAAAATTGAATTTATAAGTATTTGATAGTGGAATGTTGAAACAAAAGGATGAAAGGTTTCCACCTCTCCTTTTAAAAATTTTAGTGATTTCTTCGCTTGATTTATCATTAATCAATTCTTCCAATATTGCTTCTTTACTTTTTGATAAAAAGTCATTACTTAATCCCCTTTTAGTAAATTCTTCAATATTTTGATTGGTTTCTACAAGTAAAAAAGCAACTTCTGCAGTAAGAGCATGATTAATTTCATGAATAATATTTTTTTCTGATAATTGTAAAATTGGAAAAGAAATAATTCTTTCAGACAAATCATTATTACCATAAAGAACATTTACAGGTGAAATATATGTAGTCCATTTAATTATTTTTTCTTTTATTTGTTGATTTTTCAATATTAAAGGATTAGTAATACCAACAAAATTAAATGGTAAATCATCTTTATATTTCATAAATTTTGATAAGGAATGAGATTTATTTTTCTGTTTCTGATAATATTGATTTAAATTTATAAAATCTATATATTTATCAGGGTTTTGAACAGTTGGAATAAATTTATCAACAATAAATTCAATCATTTCCCAATTAATATAATAGACAAAAGTTATTTCATTATATTTTTTTTCAATAACTTTTCTATAAGATTCTCCATAGTATTCAACAAATGATTCTATTAAAATTGGTTTATTTGATTGTAATGTTTCTTTTATTAAGGAATCATATCTACTCTTAAATTTTTTAAAGTTAAACATTATTCAACCTCCAATCAAATATACATATTTTATAATATTTTAATATATTAATAATATCTAGAATACTTGAAATATCTATTAACCTTATTCAAACATTTCTAAAACTTCTTTTGTATATTGTCCATCATCATAATGAACATAAAGTGGTGGTAATACTTTTAATCCCACTTTCCCATTTTTTCTTCCTTCAATTAAAATCATATTAGATTCCGCACCTACTTTAGGGTAAATAAATCGTAATTTTTTAATTGCCAATCCATATTTTTCAAATAATTGAATAATTTCTATTAAACGATCTGTACGATGTACCATAGCAAGTACTCCGTTATTTTTTAAAAGGTATTTAGATAAAGAAACAATTTCTTCTAAAGTTATCATTTTTTCATGTCTTGCAATTACTTTATGAATATCATCATTTAATTGACTGGTTTCTAAATATTTAAAGTATGGCGGATTACAAGTAATCACGTCAATACTATCACTGGGGTAATAATTTGTCAATTGCTTCATATCTAAATGAAGAAGGTTAATTTGATCTTCCAAATGATTATATTCAACACTTTTTCTAGCTAACTCATAGCTATCTTTTTGAAGCTCAACTCCAATAATTTTAGCCTTTGTCTTTGTAGATAAAATCAAAGGAATGGGAGCATTACCACATCCTAAATCCATAATCAGTTTAATATTTTTATTAAGAGTTACAAAATTAGGAAGTAAAATCGAATCTAAAGAAAAAGAAAACCAATCTGTATTTTGAAAAATTTTTAAATCTTTATACCCTACTAAATCATTTAAAATTTCCATTTTAAATTTCTACCTCTACTAACGTTTTATTTTTTGTTTCTATTGTAATAGTACGTTTTAATAAATTTAAAGAAATCACTTTTCCCTCAATATCAGCATTCTTATATGCTTGTCCAATAGTAGGAAAATCCTTTTTCATTTCTGTATAAATTTCATCTTCATAATTTAAACAACACAACAATCTTCCACAAACACCATTAATTTTAGTTGGATTTAAAGCAAGCATTTGGTTTTTTGCCATATTAATAGAAACACTATTAAAGTCTGTTAAAAAGGTACTACAACACAAAAATCTACCACAAGGTCCAATTCCACCAATTTCTTTAGCCTTATCTCGAACGCCGATTTGCCTAAGTTCAATACGAGTACGATAAATTTGAGCTAATTTCTTGGCAAATTCTCTAAAATCAACTCTAGCATCAGCAAGAAAATTAAATAAAAGTTGACCTCTATCAAAAGTATAATTGGCATCAATAATACGCATATTTAAAGATAATTGATTAGAAATATTTCTGGCCTTTTCTAAAGCTTGTTTAGCATCTTCCTTATTTTTATAATATTCTTTATCATCTTCTTTGGTAGCAATACGAATAACATTTTTTAACGGAAAACCTAAATCTTTTTCTTCTACATCATAAGGATTAACAACAACTTTCCCATACTGTAATCCTTTTTCAGTTTCTACTATAACATTCATATCTTTTTTTAAATCCAATTGATTACAAGAAAAAAAATAAGTATTTCCTTTCTCATTAATTAAAACTCCCACTACTTTATGCATCCATTTCACCCCCTGTAAATTCAATAATAAATTGATCTAACATCATATTCATATTTAAATTATACTCTAATCTTTTAATATTTTTAAATAATACTTCTATTTTATAAATAATTTTATTGGTAGAATTAGAATTAGTTAAAAAATCCAAAATCTCACCATAATCAATATACTTAGAATTTTGTTTTCTACGTAAAGCATTTTCATAAACGGAAATCATATCACAAAACATAGCATTCCAAAATTCTTTATTTCTATAGTCATTTTCTAGAACCATAGGTAAATAAGCAATAGCATGTTCTTTTTTTTGTTCTAAAACTTTAGTAATTTCTAATAATAATTCATAATCTAAAAATTTCTTTGAATTATCATTATTGACTAAAGTATAAATTTGACATCTACTACGAATCGTTTCTAATACTTTATATTGATTATCTGCTTCCAAAATAGCAATAATATTACCATCGGGCTCTTCTAAAAATTTAAGTAAAGAATTAGCAGCTTGCTTATTTAATTTATCTGCTTGCTTGATATAATAAATACGAGGCCTATTTTGAAAAGAAGTAGTTTTAAATTTTTCTTTAATTTCTAAAATTTGTTCTTTTTTAATCCAACTACCATCAGGTTCAATAACGATAAAATCTGATAATGCATTTGTATCAATTAAATGACACAAATTACATTCGTTACAATTTTTTGAATTCATATAATGATTTTCACAAAATAGAGTCTTGATAAAAGATAAAATTAAATCATCTTTTTCTAAATATTGATTAGTTTCAATTAAATAAGCATGTGTAATTTTTTGATTTTTAATACTATGAATAATTTCTTCATAAAACAAAGGCTGCTTTTCCTTATAAACTTCTAACATAAAATTCACCTCAAAATGCAATTACTAATAAAAGAACTAAAGAAAACAAAGCAGGAAAACCCAAAAATGCTACTAATAACAAAGTAATAAAATTAATAGGAATGATTAAACTAAAATTACTACCTATTGTATTAAATCCATATAGTATCACAAAACTAAAAAATATACGTCTTACTAAATTAAATACTTTTTTCATGATAGTATCACCTAATAAAAAAGTATGATAATCTTAAAAAATTTATTCTTATTCTATAGTTTTTCGATCCATTAGTGCTCTTTCTAAAGTTAAAGCGTCTATATATTCCATATCTGCTCCAATAGGAATACCACTAGCAATTTTAGTAATCGAAAGATTCATATCACCTAAAATTCTTTTAATATATAACGACGTTGTTTCTCCTTCAATACTAGGCTTAAAAGCCAAAATAATTTCTTTAAAAGATTCTTTTTTAACTCGGTCAATTAATTTTTCTAATTCAATATCTTCAGGACTAATACCATCAAGTGGAGATATCAAACCCTTTAATACATGGTATTTACCATTGAAAAGTCCTAAACTTTCAAAAAGAAATACTGATTTAGGATCTTCAACAACACAAAGTACAGTATTATCTCGACTTTTATTACTACAAATAGAACAGTTTTCTAAATCTGTCAAACTATTACAAATAGGACAACGATGAATATTTTTTTTAACATTTTTTAAACTATCAGAAAATTGTTCTATTCTTTCTTCATCCATATTCATAACAGCAAAAGCTAATCTTTCCGCCGTTTTTTCACCTATTCCAGGTAAATATTTAAAAGAATCTATTAATTGTTGTAAACTACTAGGATACATCTTATCACCTAAAATAATCCACCAGGCATCATACTACTAAATTTACCCATTTTTTGTTCTGTTACTTTATCAATTTGTTTAAAAGCATCATTTAACGCTATAACTAACATATCTTCTATCATTTCTTTATCATCACTAGATAAATTATCATTATCAATAGTAACTTTAACAACTTCTTTGGTACCTTTTACAGTAACACTTACAAAGGAACTAACTCCTGTAAATGTCATATTATCGATTTCATCTTTTACTTTCATCATATCTTTTTGTAAAGATTGTGCTTGTTTCATTAATGCTTGAATATTCATTATTTTTCCTCTTTTCTAATTAATAGATATAATATCTTCACCAAATAAATTAATTGCTTGGGAAGTTATAGAATTATCATCTATTTTTTTTGCATTTTTTATTTTATCTACATTATCATTAATTGGAATATATTGATAAGGAATATTATTATTTTTATTAAAAATAAATTTTTCTTTTTGTTTATTCCATTCATCATCTGTTAATAATGCTACATCATAATGTTTATTATATATTTTTTCGAGCAATTTTTCAATTTTTTTTCGTAAAGAAAATCCTCTATTTACCATTGATGCGTAATCAAATGAAAGAATAATTTCACCAGTTCCTACTGCTCTTACTTTTCCATCAGAAATATAACAAGCAGCAGCTCCATATTCACTATCAAGAGCATAATCATTTAATTGATTCCAATTACTTTCAAAATACAATTTTTCTTTTTTATCTGCTCTAGCAAAGCAGTTATTAACAATTTGAAAATTTACATTTTCATCCATAATTTCTGTTTCTTTTACATTTGAAATTATTTCCCGGGAAATAATTTTTTCTGTCTTACTTGAATTAGATTCATTTTTTTCTGTCAACTTATTTTCATTAACATCATTTATGTTATTTACAAAATGATAATTATGCATAAAAGATAAAAAATTAATAATTAATACTGTTTTAACATTTGATACTAATTTTATATTTTTAAGCATTTCATTTAAAATATTAGACAACTGAATTAAAAAATTAATATCATAACTACAATCATTATCGATATAATATTGAATAATTTTATTTTTACATAATTCCAATATATTTTGAACAAAAATTATTAAATTTTTTCCATCATCATATATTTTATCTATAAAATTAATCACTGAAGATATATCACCATTTTGTATATAATCTAAAAATTTTAATTTTTCTTGATTAGATACAATACCATTTATCTTTTCAAAATCTTCTAATTTAATATTTGAATTTGAATAAGCATTTAGTTTATCTAACATTCCAATAGCATCTCTTAACCCACCATCAGATAAATCAGCAATAGAATCCAGCACATCTTTTTCTACTATAATTTTTTCTAATTTGCAAATATGTTCTAGTCTTTTAACAATATTATCAGGGCTAATACGATTAAATTCAAAGCATTGGCACCTAGAAATAATAGTTGTTGGAACTTTTTGAAGATCTGTGGTAGCAAGAATAAAAATCACATGTTCAGGAGGCTCTTCCAAAGTTTTTAGTAAAGCATTAAAGGCACCTATGGATAACATATGAACTTCATCAATAATATATACTTTATATTGTAATTGATTAGGAACTAAATTTATTTTATTTTTAATTTCTCTTATTTCATCCACACCATTATTAGAAGCAGCATCAATTTCAATGATATCAGGGCTAAAACCATTTTGAATATTAAGACAATTTTCACATTTTCCACAAGCATCGCCATTTTTTAAATCAAGACAATTCACAGTTTTAGCTAATAACTTAGCAATAGAGGTTTTACCTATTCCTCTAGGGCCAGAAAATATATAAGCATGGCCAATTTTATTATTTTGAATAGCATTTTTTAAAATTTTAATAACTATATCTTGGCCAATTACATCTGATAAAGTAGATGGTCTATATTTTCTATATAAAGCTTGATAAGACATAATACACCTCCAAAATATAGTTATATTATAACATTAAAAAAGGTAATAATTATAATAATTATTATCTTTTTTTTATAAAAAAATCTTTTAACAATTTTTCGCAATCATCTTTCATTACTGGGCCAACGATATCCACAGGTTGACCATAATACTTATCTTTTAATATTTCATGAATAATAGTTTTATTTGCATATTCTGGAATAGTTCCATAAACTATCTTGTTAATACGAGATTGATTAATGGCACTTGCACACATAGGACATGGAAACATTGTTACATAAATTATACAATCTAATAATCTCCAATTTTTCAATTTTTTGCATGCTTTTTCAATTGCTAAAATTTCAGCGTGTTGTGTTGTAATTGTTTTTGATTCACGTAAATTATAAGCTTTTGATATAATTTTATTATTTTTAACAATTACAGCACCAACTGGTACTTCTCTCAATTTTAAAGCTTTTTTTGCCTCTTTTAATGCAATATTCATAAAATATTCATCTGTATACATACAATCACCTATAAAAAAAGTGCACATAAATATAAAATGTTAAGGCTGCTATTTTCCAATCCTGACCTAGTTCCATCCATATTTATTGCACGAATATAATAATAATATAAAATTAGTAAAAATACAAGACTTTTTAGATGTTTCACGTGAAACATTGAATATTACTATACTAATGAACCATAAAATAAATAATTTTTATTAATACAAATAAGTATTTAAATACTTTCTAATAAAATGTAATTAATTTGCACAATAAAGTAATTTTTAATAAAATTTAATTTTATATTTTTGATTTTATTTATACTACCTCAATTAATGTTTCACGTGAAACATTATAAAATTTTAAAAATGCAATATAAATTATTTCCCGGGAAATAATTGAATTATAATTATTTATTTTTTATATAAGATAAGTCATTCATTTTTTAATTCAATGTTTCACGTGAAACATTGAATATTACTATACTAATGAACCATAAAATAAATAATTTTTATTAATACAAATAAGTATTTAAATACTTTCTAATAAAATGTAATTAATTTGCACAATAAAGTAATTTTTAATAAAATTTAATTTTATATTTTTGATTTTATTTATACTACCTCAATTAATGTTTCACGTGAAACATTATAAAATTTTAAAAATGCAATATAAATTATTTCCCGGGAAATAATTAAATTACAATTATTCATTTTTTATATGACATAAATCATTTATTTTGATTTAATTAGATGTTTCACGTGAAACATCTAATTAAAAAGAAAGTATATCTATTCTGATATACTTTCTACATCTTTTTCAGGTAATGCTTCATTTTCTAATTCATCTTTCATAACAGTAGAGACTGTAGCCACTTTTTGTTCATCCTTTAATTTAATTAATCGAACACCTTGAGTAGCCCTTCCTAAAGTCGAAATTTGATCCATAGACATTCTCATAATAATACCACTATCAGTAATAATAACTAAATCTTCATTACCTGTTACTGCTTTTAATGAAACTAACATACCATTTTTTTCTGTAACATTTAAAGCTTTTACACCTTTGCTTCCACGATGAGTTAAACGATATTCATCAATTGGAGTCTTCTTACCATAACCCTTTTCAGTAACAATCAATACTTGCTCATTATTGGTAATAATTTCTCCACCAACTACTTTTGCACCATTTAAATCAATACCTCTAACACCAGAAGCAGTACGTCCCATAATACGAACTTCGTTTTCCACAAAGCGAACCATTCTTCCATTTGAAGCACCAATGATAATCTCATTTTCACCAGTTGTTTTACGAACAGAAATCAATTCATCATCATCTTTTAAACTAATAGCAATCTTACCACTATTCCTAATATTATCAAATTCTGATAAATCAGTACGTTTAACAATACCATTACGAGTAATAAAGAATAAATATTGATAATTATTTTCTTTCGTACTTAAAGAAACAATAGAATTAATTTTTTCATCTTTTTCCACAGGTAATAAATTAATAATTGGCAATCCCTTACTTTGTCTGCTAAATTCTGGAACCTCATAACCTTTCATACGATATACCTTACCTTTATTACTAAAGAATAAAATATAATCATGAGTTTCCATATTAATCATTTTTTCCACAAAATCTTCTTCGTTAGTAGACATACCTTTAATACCTACACCACCACGATTTTGAGTTCTATATTCATCAACTAATACTCTCTTAATATATCCCTTATTTGTCAATGTAATTAAAGTATTTTGGACAGGAATTAAAGATTCATCTTCGATATAATCAATAGCAGTCATATCAATCTTAGTACGACGATCATCTGCATATTTTTTCTTAATTTCTAGCATTTCCTCTTTAATAATATCTAAAACTCTTTGAGGGTTAGCTAAAATATCTTTATAATCAGTAATTTTAATAAGTAAATCATTTAATTCAGACTCAATTTTGCCACGCTCTAATCCTGTTAAACGACGTAATCTCATTTCAAGAATACTATTTGCTTGAATTTCATCTAAATTAAATCTAGACATTAAATTAATTCTAGCATCATCATCACTATCAGCTGCTCTAATAATACGAACAACCTCATCAATATTATCTAATGCAATTCGTAAACCTTCTAAAATATGAACTCTTTCTTCTGCTTTACCAAGATCATATCTTGTTCTCCTAATAATAACCTCTTTTTGATGATCAATATACTTAGAAATAATATCTTTTAGGCCTAAAGTTCTAGGAGTTTGTCCATCTAAAACCAAGAAAATAATACCATAATTAATTTGAAAATTAGTATGTTTATATAAATTATTTAAAACTACTTGAGCATTTGCATCTTTCTTTAAAGTAATAGTAATCTTAATACCATTTTTTAAATCAGTATGATAATCAGAAATGCCATCAATTATTTTATTGTGAACAAGTTCAGCTACTTTATTTTTAAGTTCCATCGTATTTACACCATAAGGAACTTCTTCAATAATAATATTACTATGGTTTCCTACCTCTTCAATTGTCGCTTTACTACGAATCGTAATAGAACCTCTACCCGTTTCATAAGCCTTTTTAATTCCAGAATTTCCTAAAATAATACCACCAGTTGGAAAATCAGGTCCTTTAATATATTCCATTAACCCGAGCGTATCAATATCTGGATTATCGATATATGCAATACAACCATCAATAACTTCACCTAAATTATGAGGTGGAATATTAGTAGCCATACCTACAGCAATGCCCATAGAACCATTAACTAATACATTAGGAAATCTAGAAGGTAAAACTTTAGGTTCCTTTCTAGTAACATCAAAGTTATCATCCATATCTACTGTATCTTTACCAATATCCCTCAATAATTCTAAGGAAATTTTAGCAAGTCTTGACTCTGTATAACGCATAGCTGCTGCTCCATCACCCTCAATATTACCAAAATTACCATGACCATCAATTAGCATATATCTTTGGTTAAAATCTTGTGCAAGTCGAACCATAGCTTCATAAATAGAAGAATCACCATGAGGATGATAATTACCCATAACTTCACCGACTGTTTTAGCACTCTTTCTATGAGGTTTATCAGGAGTATAACCAGATTCATACATTGACCACAAAATACGTCTATGAACAGGTTTTAATCCATCTCTTAAATCTGGTAAAGCACGAGAGGTAATAACACTTAAAGAATATTCCAAAAAGGAAGTTTCTACTTCATCTACTATATTATTATGATCTAATCGATCTCTTTCATGAAAATAACCACTAAAATTATTTCCACTATCATTGTCGCTATCATCAGAAGAGTCATCTTTTATTTCTAAATCATTAGACTCTTCTAATATAGAATCATTGTCATTAGAATCTTCTTCTGCTCTATGTAATAATTCATTTATATCATCTTTATTATCCATAAAATCACCACCTAAATATCAAGATTGGTTACCTTAATAGCATTTTGTTCAATAAATTGTCTTCTAGGATCAACCTCGTCTCCCATTAATCTTTCAAATACAGAATCAGCAGCAACACAATCATCAATAGTTATTTTTCTTAAAACTCTTTTTTCAATATCCATAGTTGTTTCATTTAATTCATCTGCATCCATTTCCCCTAACCCTTTCATACGAGCAATTTCCGCTTTAGAACGTACATTTTCAGGAAGTGAATTTAAATAAGTATTCAATTCCTCTTCATTTAAGACATATTTTCTTGTCTTACCATGCTGAATTCTAAAAAGTGGAGGTTGTGCAGCATAAACATGACCTGCTTCTACAATAGGTCTAAAGAAACGATAAAATAAAGTTAATAATAATACACGAATATGAGAACCATCTACATCAGCATCAGTCATAATAATAATTTTATCGTATCTTAATTTAGATAAATCGAAATATTCACCAATTCCTGTACCAAAAGCTGTAATAATTGTTTTTATTTCTTCATTACCAAGTGCTCTATCAAGTCTTGCTTTTTCCACATTTAAAATTTTTCCTCTTAAAGGTAAAATTGCCTGCGTCATAGAATCTCTTCCTTTTTTAGCAGAACCACCTGCACTATCCCCTTCGACAATAAATATTTCAGAAATAGTAGGATCTTTACTCTTACAATCAGATAACTTACCAAAGAAATTAGTAGTAGCTAAATCACTCTTACGAGTTGCTTCTCTTGCTTTTTTAGCAGCCATTCTAGCATTTCTTGCTAAGATTGCTTTATTGATAATTGTTCTTGCTTCTTCAGGATTTTCTAATAAAAATCTTTCAAAACCCTCTGCAAATACACTATCTGCTAGACCTCTAACCTCAGAATTTCCAAGTCTTCCCTTTGTTTGTCCTTCAAATTGAGGATTTGGATGCTTACAAGAAATAATCATTGTAAGTCCTTCTTTTACATCATCATCTTTTAAATTTTCATCTTTTTCTTTTAATATATTATTTTTTCTAGAATAACTATTAATCACTCTAGTTAAAGCACGTCTAACTCCTTCTTCATGTGTTCCTCCATCGTGAGTATTAATATTATTAACGAAAGAATAAATATTAGAATTATAAGAAGTATTATATTGCATAGCTACTTCGAAAAATACACCATCTTTTTCACCACTTAAATGAATAATATCTTCATGAATTGGTGTTTTTTCTTGATTAATAAATCTAACATATTCACTAATTCCACCTTCATAAAGAAAAGTTTCACCAGTTGTATCTTCTAAATCTCTATCATCGCGAATATTAATAGATAAGCCACGATTTAAAAAAGCTAATTCTCTTATTCTTGTTTTTAATGTTTCATAGTCATAAATATCTGTATCAAATATTTCTGGATCCGGTTTAAAAGTAACAACTGTTCCTGTTCGATCACTACTACATTTCCCAATTACATGTAATGGTTCTTTAGTATGTCCACCATTTTCAAAGCGAATTTGATGAACTTTTCCATCTTTATAAACAGTTACTTCTACCCATTTACTAAGTGCATTAACAACACTTGCACCTACTCCATGAAGTCCTCCAGATACTTTATAACCTCCTCCACCAAATTTTCCTCCAGCATGAAGTACTGTATAAACAGTTTCTACTGTAGAAATCTTAGTCTTAGGATGAATATCAACAGGAATTCCTCTACCATCATCTTTAACTGTAATAGAATTATCTTTATTAATAATAACCTCTATATTATGACAATATCCAGCTAATGCTTCATCAATTGCATTATCCACAATTTCCCATACTAAATGATGAAGACCTTTTACATCTGTTGTACCAATATACATTCCTGGTCTTTTTCTAACTGCTTCTAATCCTTCTAATACTTGTATATCAGATGCATCATAATGATTTGTTACTTTTTCTTCAATATCCATATATTATTCCACCTTTTCTGTAATTTTTCCTTGATCAACTAAAAATATTTTTGCCTGATTCAAAATCTTTTTTTGAATATTTTTTAAATCTGTTGTTGTGATAATAGTTTGAATATCATCAGGAATATATTTCATTAACTTATTTCTTTTTTTAATATCTAATTCACTAAAAATATCATCAAGTAAAAGAATTGGACTTGTTTGCTTTTCTAATTTAAAAAATGATACTTCAGCTAATTTAAAAGAAATAATAGCTAACCTTTGTTGACCCTGTGAAGCATAAAACTTCATATTTTCTTGATTTATATAAAATGAAAAATCATCTCGATGTGGTCCATATAATGTCATACCTTGAGATATTTCTCTCTTTATATTAGATTTTAATTTATTAAAAAATTTTTGTTTGATTTCTTCTTCACTAAAATTTTCTAATTCAATATTATTTTCATAAACAACATGAAGGTTTTTAACATTCATAATATTTTCAAAAATATCTCCTATTTTTGAATTAATATAATCCAAATATTTTTTTCGATATAAATAAATTTGAATGCCCCTATCTATTAATTTATCATTAATAATATCCAGATATCGATAATCTGTAAAACCATTAATAGACATTTGTTTTAAATATTCATTCCTCGTCTTTAAAATTTTGTTGTATTCATTTAGATAATTAACATATAGAGGATATAATTGACTAATCTCTATATTTAATAAATTTCTTCTAATTTGAGGAGACCCTTTAATAATATCTAAATCTGTAGGACAAAACATAATCACATTCATATTAGAAATATAAGATGCTATTTTCTTAACTTCTTTTTGATTAATAAATACTCTTTTATTATCCTCTTGCAACTTTATTTCTAATTCTTTAATATTATTACAATCTTTTAATAATCCAAATATTCGACAAGAATGATAATGATTTTGAATAATATTATTTTCAAAACCTAAACGATGTGATTTTGTAAGTGCAAGTATATAAATACTTTCTAGTATATTTGTTTTTCCTTGAGCATTATCACCTATAAAAATATTAATTTTATCGCATAATTTAACTTTTTCTTTTTTATAATTTCTAAAATGTTCTAGTTCAATTTTTGATAAATACATAAAAACCCTCAAAAAAACTCATATTATCACCTTTTATACTTTTTTGTACTCCTATACCTACAAGTACATTATATCATAATATGAGCTTAAAAACACAAAAAAAGAAGATTTTTCTTCTTTTTTTTATTTAGAATTAGATAATTTTCTTTCATTTAAAATTAAATTTAAACGAGAAGCTCTCATGATTTGATTTTGAATTGATGATTTTGATGTTGTTGTTTCTATTTTTTGACCATTTTTTAATAAAATATATGTTTTTCCATTTCTTTCATATACATCTTGAAACCATTTTAAAGCTATCCAAATACATTTATTATTTTCTGGTGATGAAATTGGAAAAAAAATTATTTCAGAGCTTTCTTCTACAATAATAGGTAATTTATAATTAGCTCCTAACATTTTTTTACTTCCATCCACTCTTCCTAAATAAGAACTACCAAAATATTGACATGAATAATCCATTACTTCATAAGCACTATCATCTAGTAAATATTCCCTATTTTTTTCTAAAATTTGTGTTTTGTCCTTATCTAATCCAATTACTGCTAATGTTTCTTCATTTACTTCATATTTTTCCATAATTTTTCCCCCTGTGCAATTAAAAATTGCGAGTCTTATAATAACAGATAGATTAGTCGAAAAAACAAGAATTATGTCATATAAATTAGAAAAATAAAATTTTTCGGAAAAAAAGAATACAATTTTAAAATTTTGTAATATTTAAAAAAAGGAAAAGTAGCATTAAATTTGCTACTTTTATCTATTTTTAACATTTAAAAAATTTCTTCTATTTTCAAATATTATATATGAATTTTTTATAATTAATAAGTTCTAATTGGTAATACTAATTGAGTTAATCCCTCATCTTTTTGAGATTTTAAAATAATAGGTTTTACTTCCCCTACAAAAGATATTTCTACTTGATCATCTTCAAATGATTTTAAAGCCTCCATCATATATTTAGCCACAAAAGATATTTTTAAATTTTCATCATTATCTTTTTCAATATTCATTTTCTCTTCTACCCTACCAATTTCTGCTGCATTGCTTCTTACAAATAATTTATTGCCATCTATCTCAAAAGTTACAATATTTTTTTCTTTATCACTTGTTAAAATGCTTGCTCTATCAATAACATTATATAATTCACTAACATTAACTTTCATTCCTAACATAAATTCATCCGGTAATAAATTAGCTGTATTTGGATATGTACCACTAATTAATCTAGATTGAAATAAAATATTTTGATATTTTATTAAAATTTTATTATTAAATATATGTAATTCCATATTTTCATCAGTATCATCCATAATTTTAACAAATTCTAATAAATTTTTACTAGGAATAACGATATTATAATTGTCTTCTACACCTTCATTTAAATTAATTAATTTTCTAGCTAAACGATAAGAATCTGTAGAATTACATTCCATAGTATTTCCAACTATTTTAAAATTAATTCCAGTTAAAATTGGTCTAGATTCATCATTAGAAGAAGCAAAGGAAGTTTGAGATATAATATTTCTAAATAAATTACTATTAATAACCAATGGATTTTTACTTAAATCTAAATTGATAGTAGGATATTCATTTTTATCAATACCATTTAAATTAAATTCACTATTATCTGTATAAATAATAATTTTTAATTCATCAATTACTTCTATATTAATAAATTCATCCGGTAATTTTCTGACAATATCTAAAATATATTTACCTTGAATAATAATACTACCCTCTTTTTCTATATCCATATCTTCAGTTTTATCTATAAAGACTTGAATAGTAATATCATTATCACTCGCTGTTAAAATTAAACCTTTCTCTATTAATTCAAATTTAATTCCAGAAAGTACTGGTACTAAATTTTTAGTAGATAATGCTTTTGATACTTTATTAAGCCCATCTAATAATATTTCTTTTTTAATTTTCAATTTCATAATTATTCCTTCTTTCTTAATATATTTATTATTATTATTACTGTGGAAAATGTGTATAACTAAATATTAATTATATTTTATCACATTTTTTCTAATTTTTCTTTGTGGATAAATTATTCAAATTTTTAAATTTATCCACATTATACAATTTCTTTTTTGAGTTTTTCTATAATATTTGCAAGTTCTTTATTATTTTCAATTTCTTTTTCAATTTTTTCTACTGAATGCATTACTGTTGAATGATCTTTCCCACCAAATTCAATTCCTATTTTAGGAAAAGATTCATTGGTTAATTTTCTACATAAATACATAGCTACTTGCCTAGGAAATGCCAAATTTGCACTTCTTTTTTTAGATTTCATATCTTCAACAGAAACTTGAAAATATTCTGCTACAATTCTTTGTATTCGATTCACACTATTTTTTTCACTATATCCTTTATTGACAAAATCTTTTAAAACATCAACAGCTAAATCTAAATTAATATCTAATCCTCCCATCATAGTAGAATAAGCTAAAAGTCTAGTAATAGCACCTTCTAAGTGTCTAACATCACTTCCTATATTAGAAGCAATATATTCAATAACATCATCTGGAATATTTTTTTCAATAGACTCCCCTATTATTTTTTTCTTCATGATAGCAACTCTTAAATCGAAATCTGGTGGAAAAATATCTGCTGTTAATCCCCAACAAAATCTTGTTCGTAAACGATCCTCTAGTAATTTTAAATCATCTGGCGATCGATCTGATGATATGATAATTTGTTTATTTTCTTCGTATAATTTAGTAAATGTATTAAAAAATTCATTTTGAGTTTGCGGTGCTCCTTGAAAAAATTGAATATCATCTACAATTAATACATCAATACTTCGATATTTATTTTTAAAATAATTAATATAATCAAAATTTTTTCCATGTTCATCTTTTTTATTAATTCCTAAAAAATCTGTAATAAATTGATCACTAGATACATATAAAACTTTTTTATTAGAATGTTCTACAATATAATTACCAATTGCATGCATTAAATGTGTTTTTCCTAATCCACTATTTCCATATATAAATAAAGGATTATATAAAACACCTGGATTTTCAGCTACTTCCAACGCTGCAGCTTGAGCAAATTTATTAGTATTACCTACTATAAAATTTTCAAATGTATATTTTTTATCAAGATTAGATTGAAAATGAGCAATTGATTCTAAATTTTTACTATTATCCACAAAATTGTTAATTGAAATACTATTTTCACTTTCGTTAGATTTTTTTTCTAACTCTTCAATTTCTTCTTGTGTATAAAATTCTATATCTACATTATCACCTACTATATTACTCAGATTACTAACAATTAAATCGTAATATTTCGTAGTAAGATGTTTTTTATAAATAGCCATAGGAACTATAATCTTACAAATTCCATCTTTATAATCATATAATTCTATATTTTGAAACCAAGTTTCAAAAGAAAGAGGGTTCATTTCTGTTTTAATACTGTTTAAAAAGTTAGACCATATAATTTTAACATTCATGATTATCCCCCCTGACCAAAGATAATTTAAATTGTAAAATCTATTTTAACTTAATTTTGTGGAAAAAGAAATAGAAAAAAATGATATTTTTTTAATTAACAACTATTCCACAATTTTTTCCACAATATTAGGCCTTTTATATACTAAGTATAATCTATTTTTCCACAAAATAAAAATTTTTTTTATTAACAATGTATATAAAGTTATAAACAGGATTGTGGAAAATGTGGAAAAAATTATTTATAACCATTTAATTAACATATATACCTTCTAATAAATAGAAATGGAAAATTTATAATTCATCTTTTTTTAAGATTTTTCTTAAAAGAATTGACAAAACTCTAAAATTTTTATTATAATAATGTAGATTTTATGTCTGGAGGTGGAACTATGAAAAGAACTTATCAACCAAATAATCGTAAAATGAAGAAAGCACATGGATTTTTTTCAAGAGTTAAAGGTAACGTATTAAAGAAAAGAAGAGCAAAAGGTCGTAAAAGATTATCTAAATAAAAATACCACATATTGTGGTTTTTTTTGCATATCTAGAAAAATGAAATAGGGGATGCGTATGAAAAAAATCAATATTGTAAGGGATAGTAAAGATTTTGAAACAGCCATTCATAAAGGAAATTTTTATCAAAATAAACATTATATAATTTATATAATAGATAATAATAAAGAAAATTATCGCTTTGGAATATCAGTTGGAAAAAAGATATCTAACAAAGCTGTAATTAGAAATAAATTAAAAAGGCAACTAAAAAGTATTATTGATAAATATAAAAATTTATATCAAAATAACAAAGATTATATTATAATAATGAAAAGAAGCTGTTTAGAATACAATTATTTAGAATTAGAAAATAGCTATCTTGATATTATTAAAAAAGTAAATAAAAAAGGAGAAATAAAATGAAGAACAAAAAATTATTTATTATTTTATTACTAATACTTTTACTAACAACAGGCTGTACGAAAACTTTAAAAGGTAGTGATAAGAAAGTAGTTACCAATCCAGAAACAGGACAAAGTTTAACAGAAAATATATTATGCCAACCAGAAAATAAAGAAACAATTAAAGCTTATGAAGAGAATGGTGTTGATTTATCTAAATATCCAAAATGTAGTGAATTTAAAATAACAAGTGGCGGTTATGAAGGTCTATGGAATAGTATCTTTGTAAAACCATTAGCATTCGTTATTTTATGGTTTAGTAAATATGTAAAAAGTGCTGCAATTTCTTTAATAATAACTAGTATTATTATTCGATTAATAGCATATCCAGTAACGAAAAAAACTGCAATGCAGTCTGAATTATTAAATAAAGCAAAACCAGAATTAGATCGATTAGAAAAAAAATATGCAAATAAAACAGATCAAGAGTCTATTATGAGAAAGAGTCAAGAAATGACAATGATTTATAAAAAATATAATATTAATCCAATCTCTGGATGTCTATATGGTTTTATTCAATTACCATTATTTATAGCTTTTTTAGAAGCAATCAATCGTGTACCAGCTTTATTTGAAGAAAACTTTTTAGGGTTACAGTTAGGAACTACACCATCTGTTGGATTATTAACAAAAGGAAATTGGATTTATATTATATTAATTTTATTAGTTGGATTAACCACATATTTTTCATTCAATCTTAACAAAACAACAGCCCAATCAGATAATGATCCAATGAAAAATATGACTACAGTTATGACAATTATGATTATTGTAATGGGATTTTTTATGCCAACTGCATTATGTATTTATTGGATTACAACAAACTTATTTACTGTAATTCAAAATTTAATAGTAAAAAGGAGTAAAGAAGTATGTTAGTAAAAAATAGATATACCGGAAAAACAAAAGAAGAAGCAATTAATAATGCTAAAATAGCACTTCAAGAAATGGAAGAAAATTTATATATTAAAGAAATTGAAATAAAAAATGGATTATTTAATAAAAAAGTAGAAATAGAAGTCATTAGACGTGATGATGTCATTGAATATATGAAAGAATTTGTGAAAGAATTAATTCATAATATGGGAATGAATGTTAATTTAGAAGTAAAGAAACGTGAAAATGGCTTAAATATTACAGTTATATCTGATAATAATGCTATTTTAATAGGAAAGAATGGAAAAACATTAGATGCTATGACACAAGTAATTAAACAAGTAATATTTAATGAAATAGGGGAATATTTTCCATTTTCATTAGATATTGGAGAATATAAAGTAGCCAGGGAACAAAAATTAGAATCTCTTGCTAAAAGAACTGCTAGAGAAGTAGCTCGTACTAAAATAGAAGCAAAATTAGATCCAATGAATTCTTATGAAAGAAGAATTATTCATACTGCACTAGCCGATAATAAAAAAGTAATAACAGAAAGTGAAGGAGAAGAACCTAATCGCTGTGTCGTTATCAAACCAAAGGAAGAAGAGTAATCTTCTTTTTTAATATCTTAGAAGAATAAAAATATATAACACATATAAATTCAAAACTAGATACTATCTATTAATATAAAATTATGTTAAAATTAAAACGGTGGTTATTATGAATTTATATGATAAATATTATTTAATTACTATGTTAACGATTTTAATAACACGAGTATTTGTATATATTTTTAATAAACCTAGTCCAACTATAAAAAATTTTAGAACTCATCATTGGATGTTTGGATTCTTATTTACAATTTTATTGTTTTGTATATCTAATTTTTATACAAATATATACTTATTATCAATAAGTATGGGTATATTTTTAGATGAAATAGGCTTTATTATAATAAAAGGAAAAACTCATGAAGACAATTATAGTGCAAAGTCTTTTATGATATTAATGTTTTTTTTAATAATTTTATTTATTTTTAGAAAAGATATTGTTAAATTTTATATGCATTAACAATAATTTTTAATTAAAAAATGATGAAAAAATAGTAATATAAAATGATTGAAAGAGGAATAAAAATGAATGATACAATTGCTGCTATTTCTACAGCTTTAGGTGTAGGTGCTATTTCTATTATTAGAGTAAGTGGAGAAAATGCTATCTCTATTGTAAACAAAATATTTAAAGGACAAAATTTAGAAAAAGTAGATACTCATACCATTCACTATGGTCATATTATAGATCAAGAAGAAGAAATAGATGAAGTATTAGTATCCGTGATGAAAGCACCAAAAACATTTACTGTAGAAGATGTAGTAGAAATTAATTGCCATGGTGGAATTTCAACTACAAATAAAGTTTTAGAATTAGTTTTAAATCATGGTGCTAGACTAGCAGAACCTGGAGAATTTACCAAACGTGCTTTTTTAAATGGAAGAATTGATTTAACCCAAGCAGAATCAGTAATGGATTTAATTAATGCTAAAAATGAATCAAAACGAAAAGTAGCAATGAAAGGCTTAAATGGTTATGTTAGTAATATTATTAGAAATTTAAGACAAGAAATATTAGAATTATTAGCATCTATTGAAGTAAATATTGACTATCCAGAATATGAAGATATTGAAATCATGACAAATGAAAAAATAAAGCCTAAAATGAATGAAATCAAAACTAAATTAAAAAAAATTATTACAGAATCCGAAAATGGTAAAGTTTTAACAAATGGTATTAAAACAATTATCATAGGTAGACCAAATGTAGGAAAGAGTAGTATTTTAAATCGTTTATTAGATGAAGAAAAAGCAATCGTTACTGATATTGAAGGAAC
>CANRKU010000009.1 GCA_947631295.1 uncultured Bacilli bacterium | reverse complement strand
TTTCCTTATTTTACGGTAAGTTAAAAAAAATATGGGTAATTCCCTTATTACCGGTAAGTTATCTCTAAATTTAACGTTTTTACTTTTAGTTAAACAAAAAAAGAAGATCATGTAATATCTTCTTTGATTAAATTTATCTTTTCAAAATCGCATCAATTGGTTTTAATTTAGCTATTTTCAAAATAGGAAGTACACTAGCAATAAACACAATACTATATACTAGTAATAAAATAATAATAAATTGTCTTGGTGTTAAAATAAACGGTGTTAAAATTAAACTCATACCTGACATAATTATACTATTTAATAAGTTTGTCACACCTACTAAAATAATAGAAGCAAGTAGAAAAGAAATACCAGCTAAAAGGATTCCCTCCCACAAAAAAATCTTCATAACATCTGAGCTTTTAGCTCCTAGTCCTCTTAAAATTCCAATTTCTTTTTTACGATAACTAATACTAGAAAACATAAAACTTGTAATCAAAATAATAGTAAATACAATAAATACAATAGCAACATAAAAAGCAATTTTCTTTAAAACACTAATCGTTTGTAGAATACTATTAACATCATCACTAAAAGTACTAGTAGCTGATAACGTATCATGATAAGAAAATGTATTCATTAAATGATAAAAATCCTTTTGATTATCTTCATAAACCAAAACTCCGGTCATAGGAGTAGGATTCATCTGATAACTAGATAAATAAGAAGGTACATAATAATATTCTTGATTATCACTAATTAATCCAACTAATCCAATTACTTTTAAATTTTTGATATCAGTACGAGTTGTTTTAGAATCCAAATTAGAATTTCCATATTCATCAATTTCAAGATCAACTTCATGACCAATAATATCTAAATTTTTAACATAATCCGCAAAGAATTCTTTTTCTAATTCAATTTGCGATTTACCTAAATTCTGATTAATATAATTCGTAAGTTTTTCTCGATAATCACTAATATCAAAATGAATCAGTTGTTCTACATTTAAAAGAATTTCATTTTCCTTTAAAGAAGAAGTAACAACCCAATTTTTTCCATCAAAGTAAGTAATAGAATCATGAATAATACTTGGTTCTATATAAAGCCCCTCTTGCCAAATTAAATTTTCAGAGGATTTTACTTGATAACTATAATTTTGATCTAGTGGTAAGTAATCTTCTATTTTTAAATCTTTTATAAATCCTTCTTTTGCATAAATCTTATTATAGATATTATTTAATTTCTTATAATATTCTATTAAAATATAATTTTCTTTGGTAGTTAAATTCTTCTTATTCTTTTGCTTGTTTAATACTTCTTGATAAGAAGATAAATCATAATCAATAATTCCTACAATTTTAACTTTACCAGCACTTCCAAAATAAAAATCAAAATCACAATTTAAAAGTTCTTGATAATTTTTTGGAAAATAAATAGTATCTTTTTGATAAGGAGTAATTCCTTTTTCCATAATCAGATTAGCTACTACATTAGAAATAATAATCTCATCTGTTTTAGTAGGATAATTACCAATCAAAGAATCATTTTTTAAATCTTCAAAAGAATTCATTTCTACTAATTCCATATCGAAAGAACCATTTCCATAATAATAGCTATCATATTCACTAGAAATATGTAATACATTATAAATATTTTGGTAACGGAAATCACTACTCAAACGATAAATAAAATGATAATCTTTTTTCAAGTTTTTAGTAATCTGATTCACATCATCTTGTTTTAATATTAATTGTTCTCGATAAGCATAATCATCTTTATGGATTCTATATTTTTGAATTTGAACAAATTTTTCTTCCTGATCTACTAATAACTTAGCATGAGCTAAATTAACATTATAACTTGCTAAAGTATCGGTAATACTTAAAAATAATAAAGCAAAAACAGTCAGAATAATAGTAAAGACTAATTTTATTTTTTTATGTCTTAAACTACCAAAACCTAATTTTAAACTTTCAAGCCATGGTAATTTTGAGGAAATAACTTGATAAGAAGAAGAAACTAATTCAATATCAGAATTGGTATCATCCTCAACCTCACCATCCTTAATTCGAATAATACGATCTCCATAAGTAGTAGCACTTTCTTCATCATGAGATACTACGATTACTAATTTTTCCTGACTAATTTCTTTCAAAAGCTTCATCACTTGTTGACTTGTTTTACTGTCCAAATTTCCCGTAGGTTCATCAGCCAAAATAATTTTAGGATTTTTAATAAGAGCACGAGCAATAGCTACCCTTTGTTTTTGTCCTCCTGATAACTCATTTACTTTTCTTTTCTTTAAATCTAGTAATTCCAATTTTTTTAGAAGTTCATCTATTTTCTCTTCATCTACTTTTTTTTGCTGAAGCTGTAGAGCTAAAATGATGTTTTCATAAACATTATAATCTTCTAAAATATTATATTCTTGAAAAACAAATCCTATATAAGTATTACGATATGAATCAAAATCACGACTAGAAAAATTTTTACTACTTTTTCCAAAAACAATCATATCGCCACTATCATATTGATCTAAGCCACCTAATATATTCAATAAAGTACTTTTTCCACTTCCACTTTTTCCTAAAATGAAGGTCATACCTTTCGAATCAAATTTTAAAGAAACATCATTTAAAGCATGAGTAATTCCACCTTTTTTAGATTGATAGGTTTTCGATATATTTTTTAATTCAATCATTTTTAGTCTCCTTCATTAATTACTTTGATAATCTCTTTTTTCTCTACACCAAGATGCATCAAAAGTTGTACTTCTTCTTTTAATTTTTCCATTTCCTCTTTTCTTCTATTTTCTAAAACTTTATCAATTTGTTTAGAAATAAACGTACCCTTCGTAGAATATGAAGTAATGACTTTTTTATTTTCCAAAATATCATAAGCTTTTTTTACAGTATTAGGATTAATTCCTAAATTAGAGGCAAGTTCACGAATAGAAGGAATCTGTTCTTCTGGTTTTAAGATACCTAACGCTACATATCTTTCGATTGTGGATACGATTTGTTCATAAATAGGAAGTCTTCCCTGATAATCTAAATTAATCAAAATCATAAGAATCATCCTCTTCAATTAATTGAACAAATTCTTCGATTTGATTGGTATGAAAAATAAATTTCTTTCCATCATAATATCCGCCAAAAGAAATATAATCTTCACTAGTAGAAAAAGAATCTTTGGCATGCTGTTGCATAAAACGATAAATGAGTTTTAATCTTCCATAAAATCTTTGCCTAAAACTTTCAGTATCAACTGATAACATATCTGTTTTGGGTTCTGTAAGTAATGCGATAGACATAGTAGCTCTAGCAGGACTATGATAATTTACATTTTTTATTTTTTCATAAATCTTTTTATTTTCAGATATTAATACCTGATTTACATAATCATTTAAAATATCAGAACTACAACTATCGATGGAATAAGAAGAAATAACACCATCTTGATAAGCATATAAAACTAAATTATAACAAGCTTTATACTCTTCTTTTTTAGTAGCATGATTACGAATAACCTTTTTAGCCTCTGCTAAAATCTTTTGATCATTTGTATAATGAGTTAGATAATTTTCTTCCACTCCCAAAGCATAAACAGCATTTCCATCTAATAAAGTGTTTGTCTTTTGATTGGTTTGTTTTTGTATAGCATCTTGGATTTTATCATAATCTTCTTTTAAAAATCTTCCATGTAATAAATACTCATGATGATCAATGGTAACAATGATTTCTCGATATATAGATTCTTCTATTTCTTGATCGTTGACAGCTTCGTCAAAATGATTCAAACTATCGCTAATCATTTGAATCATATTTTTATCGGTTACTAAAACATAATCAAATGAAGAATAATTATTATGATATAAAGAGAGTTTGTAATTACTGATTTCATCAATATCTGTTATCGATATAGATTTTGTATAAGAATGACTTTCTTGATTTGTGATAATAATACAAACTGGAAATAAAATGAGAAGCGTAACCACAAAATGAATCCCTGTTTTCTTCAAATTAGCAAGAGAATGTCTTGTAATAAAATCATAAATAAGATAATAGCTAAGAAGAATCACTAAGGAAATAATAGCACCTAACAAATTCATACTATCATTGGTAATAAAGGTACTAATTATCATAACAATAGGAAACATCGTAAATGCTTTTACAATATTATGTGTTTTTAGATTTTGAAAACTAGTTTCATTTATTTCCATTTTACGTTTTAAAAATAATTTTTTTCCAATGATAAAACCAATAATTGCTATTACCAACATTTTAAAAATAGAAACAATATTATATAAAGATTTCCATGATACCAAAAAAGAACGAATAATATTATATGGTAAAGTAAAATTAGAAACATGAGAAGGAGTAGTATAAATACAAGTACCATTCATGATATTGATATCAAAACAAATAGATAAATCGCTATAGGAAATATCTAAAATATTGGGAAAATGGCAAGAATCGATGAAAAAAGGTAGAAAAAATAATAATAACATTGTAACAACAAATTGAGTAATACGATTACCAGAAACACTCATCGCTATATTGGTAAGAATAAAAACAAAAATGTAAGTTGAGCCCCAAATGAATAGATAATCAAGAATCATTCGAAAAGGTAAAATAACAGGGGTAAATAAAGATGTAATAAAAATACTAATTGCACATAAGAAAACCATAAGAATAAGTAATAAGATTCCGGTGATAGTATTTGTTGTAAAGATGGTTCTACGAGAAATTGGCATCGATAAGGCAAAATCAACACTTTTTTTCTTATAGACAAAACCAAATAAACAAAATGATAAGATAATTGGTATCACATATATTCCAATAAAATGAATAATGGAGATCATTTCTAAATTAGCATTTGCTAAAGAATTGGTGTTAATAATGGCTAAAAAAGATAAGATACTAATAACGGGAAAAATTCCTAAAAAGAAAGCTAAAATAGATTTAGATTTTTTCAAATTTTGAATCATATAACGATAATTAAAGAATTTCATTAAATTCATATCCTAACGCCTCCATTTCATAGATAAATACTTCTTCTAAAGTAAGAGGTAAAAAATCTAAAATTAGTGGTTTTAATTTTTCTAATTTTCCTCTTGCATTATTTTTAGAATCATCAATAATCATACTAGCAACACTACCTACTTTTTTAAAAGACATTACTTTGATTCCAATATCAGTAAAAGTATCTATGTTAAATTCTTCATCTTTTAATGATATTTGTACTTTATGCATATTGGTCTTAATAGAATCAATATCGCTTTCAAATAAAATACCACCTTTATATAATAGACCTAAATTATCACAAATATCTTCCAATTCTCTTAAATTATGACTAGTCATAATAATCGTAGATTGATCTTCTTCCATTTGTTTTGCTAATTGTTTTTTGAAAAAGTTACGAATAACAGGATCTAAGCCATCAAATGTTTCATCAAAGAAAAGATATTTTGCTCTCGTTGCCAAAGCAAGTATTAATGCACATTGCCTTTTCATTCCTTTAGAAAAACTACTGATTTTAGCCTTTACATTTAATTTTAATTTACTAGCTAAATCAAATAAATATGACCTATCAAACTGATGATACATTGCTTCATAAACAGATGCCATATCACTTAGTGAATAAGCTTGGTAAAAGTATAAATCATCTGGTACAAAAGCAATTTTTTGTTTAATTTCTTCTTGATCAAAAGAAGGTTTTCCATCTATTAAGATTTCTCCTTGATCTTGCTTAAAAATACCATTAATTAATCGAAGCAAAGTACTTTTTCCACTACCATTAGCTCCTACCAAGCCATAAATACAATGATCTTTAATCGTGCAGTTTAAATTGTCTAGAACTTGAAAGTCATCAAATTTCTTGGAAATGTTTTTAATTTCAATCATACAAACCTCCATAAATTTTTATTATTGTACTACTTGTAATAGTACAATTACATTTTAATCATAATACCAATTTTTATAGTTGTCAATACCAAAAGAAAAAAAACACAAAAGTGTTTTATTCCTCTCCTAATAATAAGACAATAGTTTCATCAGCTGCTAATCTTTCTCCTGCCTTAGGACTTTGCGTAATGATTTTATCACCACTACCAACATATTCTAGTTTCCAATTAGTTAGAATTTTTTTAGCATCTTTTAAATCCCATCCTTCTACATTCGGAACTTCATAATAAATTTTATCTTCCCAAGTATAATCTTTTTCTAACTGTCCTTCTTGTTTTGGAATATTTAAAGCATCAATAATATCTAATAGAATTCGTCTAGCAATAGGCGTCGTTGTATAACTGGAAAGCAATGCTGTATTTTTAGGATTATCCAGTGCAATATATAAAACAGCTTGAGGATTATTAGAAGGCACAACAGACATAAAACTCATAATATAATTTCCTACTAAATATTTACCATTTTCTACCTTTTGTGCGGTTCCTGTTTTTCCACCTATTCGATATCCGTCAATATAAGCAGCTTTTCCTCCCCCTAAAGCAACGACACTTTCCAAAGCTCTTCTCATTTTTTCACTAGTAGATTCAGAAATGGTATTTCTAACAAGAACGGGTTTATTTTCCTGAATGACTGTATTGGTTTCTGGTTCTAATAAACTTTTCACTACATAAGGTTGATATAATTTTCCACCATTTACAATGGAAGATACCGCTGTTACTTGTTGTATAGGTGTTACACTAACTCCTTGACCAAAAGCAGTAGTAACAAGTTCCAATTCCCCTACTTTTTCTAAAGGAAAAATGATACCTGTTCCTTCACCATTTAAATCAATTCCTGTTTTGGAACCAAAGCCAAATAAATCTAAATAAGAAAACAATTTTTCTTTTCCGAGCATCTGTCCTAACTTTACAAACCCTGGGTTGCTGGGGTGTAAGCAAGAGATACTTCTGCCATAAAAAATCATTGTCAAAAGACAATTTAATTTACTATTTTCTCTATTTTACTACTATTGCGCATATCAAGTTTTACGATTTCATTAGGATGATGAAAAGAAAAAAGTATTTCTAATTGAATCTGTTTTCGATCATGATTTATTTTGCTAACAATCACTTGATCAATAAATAAATGAAAATATTTTTTGATATTTTGTTGAACATTCATCTGTAACTTAACATAATCAGCAATCGCCTGAATCATTTTTTCATAATACTCTATGGAATTCATTTGAATTTCCATTTTCGCAAGTGATAATTTTAAAGTTTTAATTTCCTGATCTATTTTACTATTCTTTATTTTAAATTCTTCATCACAAATCATTCCTCTTAATGACATATCCAGTAACTTATCTTTAAAATTCAATTGTTCTTGTATTTTCTCATTCACACTAGAAACATCAATATTAGCATGACTTTCTTTCAGAATATTTTTATAATCACTCATAATTTGATCAAATAGTTCATCCTGATTGCAAAAAATTTTTTCTATTACATTGGTAAAAACTTGATTTAAAATACTTTCATATAATATAGGAGTTCTACATCCATCAAGTCCATGTCTTAAATATTCATTGCATTGCCAAACAGGATTAGCTTTTCTTTTACCGGATGCATATCTAATAAACGTACTATGATGTTCTTTACAAAATAATTTGGATGTATAACCTCTATTTTCTAAATAAAACTCTTTATTTACTACATTTTTATTCCATTTGGAATTTCTTTCATCATATATTTTATTTGCTTTATCCCAAAGTTCTTCTGAGATAATAGCAGGAACAAATCCTTTTTCATCTTTATAGACAATCCATTCTTCTTTGGGATTTTTCTTTTTCTTATGTGTCTTATAATTTTCTACAGTACTTAAATTAGCTGTATAATAGCCCTTATATCTAGGATTTTTTAACATTTTTTTTAAAGTAGTATCACTAAATACTTTTCCTTTTCTTGTATAATAACCATGTTCTGATAACATTTCACCTATTTTCTGAAATCCATATTCTCCGGTTGCATAAAGTGAAAACAGCATTTGAACAATAGGAGCTTCTTGTTCATTAATAACAAGTTTTCCATCTTTTTTATGATACCCTGTTAAAGATCCTCCACCTAATTTTCCATCATGAATACTTCTTTTGATACCAAATTTAACTCTTTCTGATAATTTTCTAACCTCATCTTGTGCCATAGATGCCATTAAAGTGAGTCGAAATTCACTATCAGGATAAATCGTATTAATATTATCCGATATAAAAAAAACTATCACCCCATATTGTAAGAGAAGTTCTGTATATTCAATACTATCTACCGTATTACGAGCAAAACGTGAAACTTCTTTGGTAAGGATTAAATCAATTTTTCCATCCTTTGCGTCTTCTATCATTTTAAGGAACTGTTCCCGTTTATATACCTGCGTCCCACTAATTCCTTCATCAGCATAACTTTTTACATGTGTCCATTTTTTTACTCCTGCTATCATATCACTAAAATAATGTATTTGATTTTCTAATGAGTTTAATTGATCATCTTTATCAGTAGAAACTCTACCATAATCGGCAACTTTTAACTCCATATCATAAATGGTTTTTCCCATTAAAAGCTCTTGTCTTGCTTTTATAATATCCATGGTATTTGGTTCCTTTCTAATTTGACTATAGATTATTCCTATTCTTTAAAATAAATTGATCCATCTTCTTCATTAATAATTTTTGCATCCGATCAAAGATATCAAAAGTTATTATTTTTTCATCATATAATTCTTTATTAAAAAGCATTCTTAAATTTAAAACTTGGTACTCTTTTGGTAATTTTTTAACATCAATAGATATTGGTTCTTGTATGGAAATCAATCATAATACCTCCTTCTATATAAAATTATTAATAAAAATTAAAAAAAGAACTTAAATCATGGAAAAATGTTCTAAAAAAGAAATACACATAAAAAGAGTAATTAAAAAACTACTCTTATTGAATTTTCTGAATAATCATGCTAACAACAGGATTAGAAAATAAGGAAGTATCATCATCTAAAGTAGGGCTATTTAAATAGATATCTTGTTTTCCAACATTGACTAATTCAAAAGTATCATCATTATCAACTACTGTAATAATACCACTTCCAACAACTGCTGAAGGTAATTGATTATCACTCCAAATACTTGCACCTGCATATACTGTTTCTTCATTGATTCTTTTAAAACCAATAGAGACAATATCCTTTGATTTTATAAAACTACCACTACTAATTGAATTAGCATATACCACAAAATCTACTCGATAAGTACCTGGGTATTTTATGGTTATAGTCTGTTCTTCTTCATTTAAAATAAAATCTGCTTCTTCATTCGTAATTTTTAAATCTAGTGGAAGATTTTGATTGGCTTCTACTTTAATCCCATTATCGGAATTTTCAGGATGAAAAGTAGTAATAGAAACGGTAGGTATTACTAATGGACCTGGAGGCCCTTGAGGTCCGGGTGGACCAGCAATACCTCTTTCCCCGGGTTCTCCTTTTTCACCCTTTTGTCCAGGAAAACCCTGCTCGCCTTGAGGTCCTGGAGGTCCCGGTTCACCTTTCTCGCCATCACTACCATTTACACCGCGAGGAATCACAAAATCTAATCGATGATTTAATCCATCTTTATGATCTACAATTTTCGCAAAAGTTCCAGCTGCTCCCGTTACTACAACTCCAAGACTGATAGTTTCTCCTAACCCAGTATCACCTTTAGGACCTACTTCTCCTTGCATTCCTTGAGGTCCAGGTGGACCCTGTTCACCCTTTTCTCCTCGTTCACCAGGATCTCCTTTAGGACCAGCAATACCCTGAGGCCCAGGTGGACCCTGTTCACCTCTTTCGCCTGGCTCACCAGGATCTCCTTTGATTCCCTGCAAACCTTGTGGTCCGGGTGGTCCTTGTTCTCCTCTTTCTCCAGGATTACCTTTTGGACCTTCAATTCCTTCTGGTCCTGGTATTCCTTGGTCACCTTTTTCTCCTTTATCTCCTTTTGGTCCAGGAACACCCTGAATACCTTGAGGCCCAGGTGGACCTTGCTCTCCTCGTTCACCAGGATCTCCTTTAGGACCTACTTCTCCCTGCATTCCTACTGGCCCTGGTATTCCTTGTTCTCCTTTTTCACCCTGAGGACCTATTTCTCCTTGAATACCTTGTACTCCTTGAATTCCTCTTTCTCCTTGCGGACCTTTAATTTGACCTACATCTTTCCAAGTATCATCTGTTTCAGACCATATATATAAATTGTTACCTACTAAATAAGATTCTCCCATATGGCCTATAGGATGTACTTTATTCAGTTCTGAAACAGATACATAAGATCCTAAAATCGTAACACTAGTCCCATCTTTTCCTCTAGGCCCTGGTATTCCTATTTGTCCTCTTGGAATCACAAAATCTAGTGTATGAACAAGTCCTTCTTTATGATCTATTACTTGAGCTTCATCTTGATAATCTGTTGTACTAACGTTACCAATTGTAATGGATTCTGCTTCACCAGTAGGTCCTGTTGGGCCTGTTGGACCAAAAATGTAACAGTTCGTTGGGACATTACAAAATTTATTACTCACCAGTTCTTCTCCTTTCTATGATATTATATGCAAAATCTATTGATTGCTCATCACTTTCATAAAAATGAAATAGAAAAAGAGGATTTCTCCTCTTTGCATACTAATTTCATTTTACATTATTAATGTCTTGAATTGTATCCCATGTTTCCTTTTGTTCACATTCTTTGCATCCTATAAACAAAAATGCTACTGCTATTACTACTATGAATAATAATAGCGATAATAATCGGCTAAAAAAAACATTCAATTTAATTTTTTTCATATAACCTCTTAATTGCACCTCACAAAATAATAATAAATCTATGAATTCATTTTAAACTTAGATAATTTCATTATCCTAGTAAGGTATATATTAAAATACAGACAGAATATTATAATCTATTATAAGTATACTTCATTAGCATATAAAGTCAATAAAATAAAAGATTACATATTTCATTTTGTATAAAAAGCTTAAAAACCAAAATATTTATTTTGAAATTGTATAATTTTTAACACAAATATATTGCACAAAGAACGTTTGTTTGATATGATGCTATTGGATACATTTGAAATATATCAGATGCTTTCCCTTTCTATTTATCAAAGGATAAAAGAAAGGTGGTGGTATTTATGACAAAAAGAGAATTTTCTCAATTTATTATAATATTACTCCTATTCTTAGTGGTAATTATTTTACTTCTAAAATAGCAAAAGCATCTGATTTCAACATGTGTTGATTTCAGATGCATTCCACATAAGGGATAACATCTGATCCAAGCAATCAAATGTATCCTTTTTATTTTATGCAAGTTTCCTTGACATATTCATCATAACATAAAAACGTGTTTTTATCAAGTACGCTTTCTATTTTTACTCGTATTTTTCTGAATTTCTTATCAATCTAGTGTTCCCGGATAGAATAGAACTGCCGAACTATCGCTTAGGAGAAAATTAGTTCAAATTTCTAATCCTAGTTATTTTTTTGATATTATAATTTAATAATAAAATTCAACTGTTGTTTCAAATATTATTTTTAAAATTTTTGAACTGTTTGTGATTATCTTTAAAAAATATCCTACTTTTAAACACTTATTAACTAATGATATTATATAATAAACTAAATTGAATGTATTTTATATTTCTTAAACAACTTATTTTAAAATAATTCTTTAGTAATATCATCAAAATCTACTCCTATATTTTTTTCATTAAAAATATTTTTTTCTAAGAAGAATTTGATATCACATTTATTAATATTTTGTTTTAAATCGCGAAGCGTTATGCCTTTAAAACGTTTATTCAAGTAAAATTTTTTAGTCTTACCATCTACAGTTTTAGGATAACCACATTTTATCATTTCATCAACAGTATCCTTATCATTTAACTTTTTTAACATTCCCATTATGATCTCTTTCTCAGACTCGTTCTCGTTAGTATATCCAATTACTGTATAAAAGTGCTTAGCAACATTTTCAAATCTTGCTTCTTCTTTTCCTCCTGATAATATTTTTATACGATCATTAATTCTCTTTTCTAACGTAGAATATCGATATTTAACATTACCTTCATAATTCAAGAATGCACAAATATCTTCTAGATGTGTCATAACCCCATTATCCCCTAATATAACATCGCAATTAACTTTTAATTCAATCATATATAGATCACTTATTAATCTCTTCTTGCCATCTAATTTGTATTTATAAACTATACAATCTATTCTACCAGTTTTATCTGTTTTTTTATCTTTTTTAAAATGCTCAGATCCATATACTTTTGGATTATATATACCATATTCTTGTTCAAAATAATCTATTTTTTCATCTTTTTGAATTTCAAATAAATCATTCATCTCATGTGCCCGAAGCATAAAGAAATGCTGATATGATTTTTCTAATTTTCTACAAGAGGTAAATTTATATTTTTCAATAGCATTTTTAGTATTTTCTGAAAACCTTTGTAATGACTTTTCAGTATCATATCTACCTCTATAATAAGAATTAACAGTAAATTCAACACCACTAGTTACACCCATATCTCTTGCTTTTCTTAAAAACCAACATTGTAAAGCGATAATGTCTTTAGGTGTTGAATTTCTTTCTTCATCCCTAGTTGTCAATTTTGGAGTAAATTTTAAAGTAAATTCAACCTGATCAGAAAACTCCTGACAAATATCATAACATTCTGCTTTAGATGAAATAGAATCTATAATATTATTATTTTTATTATTAGTTATTTTAAAAATAGAATTGTTAGTTAAGTTTTTGGTATTTTTATCTCGATTATGACTATTTGTAAGCTGAGCAAATTCATGAACTATTAATTTATAAAAATTGTTTATTATTTTATCTTTATCTATCTTTTTATTTTCACTAAAATTTATATTAAAAGTAATTTTATCCATCTCAAAATCAAACAATTTATGCATCGCATCACATATATTTCCAACACCAATACGATATTTGGCTTCTTTTTGTTCTCTCGTTTGACCTTCTTCAAAATCTTCTATTTGTTCATCAATCAAAACTTCTTCATCATTACTTTTTTTACTTGCATTCCTTAGTCCTGTTGGATTTAATTTATATACATTTATTGGAAAATCTAACTTGATACCTTTTTTGCCATCTTTTTTATATTCTATGACAGTAAAAGCCTCTATCCCACTGTAATAAACTAAACATTCCTTATCATTACTCTTATTATAATCTTGTTTAGAATCTCTTACTCTCAAAATAAAATTTTGAAAATACTCATCAAAAATTTCTATAAATTCTTCAAAACTCATTCCATCTATTTCCATGATTACACCTCAATTTCTTCATTATCATTTATTATGACATAATTAGCACAATATTCTGCTAATTTAGTATTATCTTTAGTATGTATACCAATAGCTTTCTTAGGTTTAACTATTTCAAAGACATCCTGAATTGTTTTTAAATCAGCATGTCCAGATGTATGAAGATATTCTTCATCAATATTCAGATTCTTCATATGATCTAAAAATTCTCTTGTCTTTTCTGTATTAGGTCTTGTCTTATCTTTATACCCAAGCCACATCGAATATATTAAATGGGCATTATCCCGATAATTTTTTAAATTGCATTCTATATCTTTAGCCATGGATGTTTTAACTAACATGACATACTCACCATGAACATGTTCTTTTTTGAATTTAATATTATCAAATGGTTCAATGTATTTTTGATAAAAATCAGAATCTTTGTGAGAATAAAAACTGTCTACTCTTTTAGATTTATTATTTTTTGAATAGGCATTAGGTACCCATGTAGTTACATCTTCATCATTTAAATACTGATAATTAGGGTCATCTATGGCTTTTAATATATTTGCGGTTGAAATATCTAAAATAAATTTTTTACCTGTTTCTAAAGCTGCTTCTCTAAAACTACGTAAACGATCTAAATTTGTAGAGGCTTGTAAAATAAATATTTGTTTATAGTTTTTAAATATATTTTTAGCTTTTTCTTTTAATTCTACTTCTGTACTACTTTCTTTGTTAGGATTGGTTACGTTAGTGCCTTCAGTTATTAATAAATCGACAGATCCAATTTTCTTTAAATTATCATAAAATGTCTTTCCACTGTAACCTGTAGAACGATAATCACCTAAATGTAACACTCTTTTACCATTGTTTTCTATCAAAAACATAGTAGAATTATAAGCCGAATGATCAGTGCGATATGGTGTTATAACTAAATCATCTATGGTTATTTTTTCTTCAAACTTAAATTTCTTTAATTTGCCATGAAATGATTTTCCTGAACAGAAGGCATTTGACACCTCAAAAATCTTTGCTGAGATTTCTTCTATGTATATTGGAATATTCTTTTTAATATTAGGAATAAGTCCAATATGATCACCATGACTATGTGTTATAAAAACTCCCTTATATTTTGTTTTTCCATAAGTAAGTCCATCCAATGGATAATCAATACATGAATTAGATTCGTCAGTTAATTCTTCACCAAAATCAATAATAATTTTCGTTCCTTTATCACTAGTTATTTCAGTAATGCAACCACCTATTTGATTAGTGCCTTTAATAATTCTTACTTTCATACTTTTATATCTCCTCCTTGATATAATGACTATCGAAATTTACTTTATATCTTTTTATTGAAGTTATATCATTTTCAGCATTATATTCTAAAACAGCTAGTGTATTTTTAGTTTCTCTTTTGGATAATAAATATTTGGTAGTATATTTACAAATTGTTTCATATTCTATGATATCATTTAATTCAAGATTTTGACTATTTCTATATTTGGCATCTGCAATTACAATTATTTGAACTTGATTCTTCTTAGCAAAATTAGAAAGTTTTTCAAGTACCATTTCTTTACTATAAGTAGTTTTTTTTAAAAGAGCATCCAAAGTATTTATAATATAAATATCTCGTGGTTTTCTATTAACATCTTGATGATAGTCTATTAAATAGTCTAAATAATCTTTGGAAATTATTTGCTTATCAAAATCTACCATTATTATATCATGTTCTTGTAATAATTTAACAGCATAGTCCAATTTTTTTATATCTAAAGAATCTTTATAAAGTTTACCTACTACCTCACAAGGATTAAAATAAGCTTCAACTTTATGTTTATCCATTTTAGATATACTAGCGATTAAATTTTCTGTAAACCAATGATTATTTCCATCAAAGTTAAAAATTTGGATACTTTTTTTAGCATTTATTCCAAAATCACAAATTATTTTATAAATTAATTCCATTTTACCATTTAAAGGTTCTGATGCAACTACTGTTAAAGGTATATAATTTTCTTTAAAATCATTCATTTTTAAAACTCCTTTGCATCTTCATCAATTAAATCAAATATTTCAGCATCATTAATAGTATCATCATTATATTTTGTTATTACTTTATAATATTTCTTTATAAAATTTTTTAATAGTATCATATCTTCTTCTTTTATATTTATTTTTCTATTTACTAATACTTGTGGGTTTTCTTTATCAACACTCATCATAATCATGTTATTATAATTAAGGTTTTCATAATCATTCTGAAAAAATAATATATTATCTCTATCAAGTGTATAAGAACAATAAAAAACTAAATTCATAGGTAAACCTGATTTTCTTTTACTTAAACTAGTACATCCGAAACGATCATTTGTCTCATCAAAAAATATTTGTTTTGCTTCAAACTCTGGTATATCAGCATTCCAATAATCTAATAATAATTGTTGGTGTGTTTTTACATAATCTAATACATCCTTTATATATAATTTATCATTTTTATGAATTTCTTTCCACTCTTCTAGAATTTTTATATTTTCTATATCAACTGTCATAAATTTTTCTTTTTCCCAAACTTTAAATTTTATTTGTGGAATTAACCCTTTTAATTTTTCTTTGCCATTATAAACTAAATATAAAACTATACTCATGTATTTATCATTCTCAAACGATATAGTTGCTTTAAAGAACTTATTTATCTTTTCATCTTTTAATTTCATCTTTAATCATCCATAGCTATTCATGATATTTATGCATTAAATCAACAAAAATCGTTGGGAATTTAGCTTTATACCAAGCAAATTTATATGCGATTAAAGTATAAGAAATAATGTGTGCTTTTACTGGTACATAACCAATATTTTCCAAGTTAGATATATCTTCTCGATAGACTTTTAAATCTTTAATTAATGCTTTATTTTCCGATAATTCTTTAATTTTATCTGTTATACCATTACCATGTAAAAGACCAATGATCTTCACTAAATCTTCAAAATCATGTGGTTTTATAATATCTATTAAGCTTTTAGCACATTCATCATCTAATTCAAACAAATCTTCTGTATCTCCCTTATTTATTAAATCAAAAACATCTTTCTCATTTAATGGTATATCAACTAATTTAACTTTAGTTAAGTCTTCTAATTCTTTTATTAGTGTAGGTAATCTATGTCCCAATATGTCAAATTTAATAAGATTTGAATCAAGATCATGATAATCAAAATGCGTGCTTAAATAATGATATTTATTATCGTTATTCGGATAGTTACAAGGGGTAAAATCATATACTTCTTTATCCTTAGGTATTAAAAATACACCACCCGGATGTTGGCCAGTATATTTTAACTTGCCTTCTAATTTTTTTATTAATCGAGATTTTTCTTGATTACTTACATCCAAATTTTTTTGGATAATCTTTTCTTCAGCATTGATGGTCCCTGTTAAAGCAATAGCACTAGCTCTAATAGTGTAATCTTTTCCCCAAGAATCAATTAAATACTTGATTAAATCTTTTTGAATACAATATGCAAAATTAATATCAATATCTGGTATTTTTTCAACATTTAAACCTAAAAAGTTTTCATAAGGGATATTAAAGCCATCTTTTTTTAATTCACTATGACACTTAGGACAATTTTTATCAGGCATATCTATTCCATAATTATAAGTTAAAGATTCATCAAAATAAAATTTTTTGCACTTAGGACAATAATAATGAGAAGGAAGAGGATTTATACTTGTAATACCCATTAAATAAGCAATAAAAGATGACGCAACACCACCTCTGACAAATGAAGGGTATCCCATATCATAAGACCTATCAACAAGTTTTTTAGATATTAAAAATAAAGATTCTGTATTCATGTTAATTATTCCATATTTGCAAGAGTCATCTTTACCATATAATTCTTCATTTATTCTATTTGTAATAATAGTTGGAACGTTTTCACCACATAATTCATTTATTTTTTTATTGATTATTCCCAATATTTTATTTTTACTATCTTTAATTTGAGGTAAATAACATTTATCGCCAAGTATTTTTATATCATTCATTAAGTTTGCCAGCTTATTTGGATTTGTGATAACTATTTCATATGCCAAATCATCTTCTAAAAAGTTAAAATCATTTAATATTTCCTTAGTTGTTTTTAAATAACTAGCTAGTTTATTATCTTTGAAAAGCATTTTATAATCATCTTGTTCTTCTTTTTTTAAATAACAAACATTATTTGATGCTATAACAAGTTTATGAACCCCTTTAGCAATATTTATTATTCTTTTTAAATAGTTTTTATCTAAAAATGAATTTACCTCAATAAAATCCCACCATATTAAATCATCTTTTATTTGATAATCTTCTAAATCATTATATATATCTTCCATATACGATAAATCTAGACCATATAATAATCCATCACTTAAAAGACCTAATTCATCTTTAGTTATAACTTGTTTTCCATATTTATCTAAGTTTGTCGTTTTTATTTTAGTAATTATTTTATATAAGTTTTTTAATCCTTCTTGGGTTCTTACTAATACTGTAATTGGGATAATTGTATCAAACACAAGCATTTTTACAACCGTTCCATAGATAATCTTCAAATCCGTAATATTATTAGTTTTTAGATATTTCTCTATTTTAGGAAAATTATAAACATTATTAAAATCAGTAATAGCTAATTTATTTAATCCTATACTTTTTGCATAGTTAATTAATTCTTTAAAATCAACAATACTATCTTTTGTCATTTTAGTAAAAACTTTAAATTCTACTCTTTCTGGCATTTTAATATCAACTCCTTAACATATATCAATAATATTATAGTTTTTATCATCAAATACGAATTCTAATGGATCATTTACTTTAGCAATTTTCCAATTTAAAAAATTATTTTTTAATTTACTATTATTAGTAAATAAAATTACAGAAGTATTATACTTTTTACTATACTCTTCTATAGTTTCTTTAATCGTTTTAATATCTTTATTTGATTCTTTTAAAAATTTGTCAAAATCATCAATTATGATGACATCATAAGGTTCAATCGTTTTATCAAATATATAATCTAGCCAATCTTCATCAAAAACTTTATTGCTACTTATTACAATATTAGAATGACGTATTTTTTCTAATGCTGACATAAATTCATTATAATCAATTTTTTCTTTTATTACTGCCTTTGTTTTAGCCCCAACAGGAAATATATAACTTTCGACAAGTTTAAAGTCTATTTTAGAAATTAAAGAAATTAAGCGATTAACATAATGAGAAGAATGGAATAAAAAAGATTGGATATAAACTCTTTTTTGTTCTCTTATTCCGTATTCTTTTAAAATATTAACTAACAAAGGAATACGATTTTTAAAGTTATCACTAAGGATAACAGAAATATTATCATTCATGAGGATCATCCTCCTTTAATATTCTGTCATCCTCAGTAAGTTCAACAGAAGTTTCTTGACCAAATAAATCAACCAGTAACATAATTTTTTGATTATCATGATCAACAGAATCAATGGTACCAAATATACCAGTAAATGGTCCCGTTAAGATTTTAACTTTATCTCCTTTCTTAACATCTTCAAATGGGGTATATTCGACTATTGATTCCTCTATGCTAGGTTTTTTGCTAGCTCTTTTCTTTGGCCAAACACCTAATCTAACATGATTAGATTTTACTAAAGGGACATCATAACCATAAAAATATTTATTAATGCAATACATTTCGTATTCCGTAGATAAGCCATAAAGTACTGGAGCATCATAGTCAAAATAAGTTGTAGCGCAAGATATATATTTTTGAACATCAGGAGAATCTTGATGCTTTTTTAATAATTTACATTGATCAATAATATTATCTTTAGTATTTAGAAGGTTTGCAATGAAATCTATATTATAATCGGCAGGTGTAATAATACCAAGAGAATTAGGAATAATTAGTGGTTCCTCACCATCTTGTACTTCTAAACCATAATAATATTTAATAATACAATATAAAATATACTTGGCATCTAAATCATAATCACGAGTTGTATTAGCAAGAATAAGTCGGTCAATATATTGTCTTACCCCCTTTCGATACTTAAACTTACTTAATTCCTTTAATTGGTCAACAATATTGTCCTTGCTATCAACTATTTTTTGGACATACTTACTTGCCCATGCATAATTCATTAAACTTTTTCCTCCTTTCAATATGCATCAAGTATATCATGCTTTTTTCGTTCTTTTTTAAAAGACAAAAAAAATACGTTATTTCCTTTTAAAATAAAAGAATAACATACTTTTTATAATTGTATCTAATGAATAATATACCATTCATTTTTACTATAATCATAGCCAATGTTTCGATATAATTTATTGTAATCTATCATATATCTTTCAGCTTGTCTTATTGAAATATTAAAATTGTTTGCTAAATCATTAGTTTTTATAGTTTTTTTATTCTTCAAAAAATTATTTATATCAGAAAGAATTTTAATCTTCGATGAAGAAAAATTTATTGTTTCAGTATTTAAAATATAATCATAATATAATTCATTTATATCCTCATCATCAAGTATTTCACTTGCAAAATTAATATTAGTATATTTAATATGGCCTTGTTCAAGTTTTTCCTCATCTTCAGTAATAATATAAACTAAATTAAAATGATTAAATAATTTACGATATTTTTTATCTATACTAAGACAATCTTTTACTTCTAAAAAATTATCATAAATAAGTAATAAAAATCCTTGTTTTCTTTGAAGATCATTTATATTTTTGACGGGTTTAATATAAGGAAAATGAAAAAAGTTATTATCTTCATCATCATATTTAGCAATATCTCTTTTATCAGTAAGAAAACCATTATAATCACCACATATGTAAACGTTTCTACCCACATGGTCTAAGCCAATACTGTTTTTATAAAATTCTACTTTAATAAATGAGTAATTATTACTATGCAAATTTTTTAATAATTCATTTTGTAATTTAAGAGCTTCATCATAGTACTCATTTTCCTTAGCACATAATATTCTTAATATTTTGGGATTTACATAAATAAATATTATTAAATCACACGGAATAATTTTATTGCTAAATAAGGGTTCTCCTTTTTTTATTTCAATTAATGTTTCAAGAGATTTAGCATCATTTTGATTCATATTAATGTAACCATATTTAGCTATAAATAAATCATCTAGTACTTTTTTATATAATTGGCCAACACCTAATTTATATTTAATTTCGTTAACAGGAATACCAATAGTTCCTAAAATTAATATTTTTTTATTTAAATTATCAAAGATTAACTTTTTTAACTTTTTCATTGCTTCGTTCATAAAGTTATTTCTCCTCATAAATCTCTACTAATATATAAATATTATATCATAAAAGTTTACTAATAAAATATTTATTAAATTTCCCACCAACCCAACATACAAATATTTACTTATTTAATGAAATAGAAAAAGAGGATTTTTCCTCTTTTGCATACTAATTTCATTTTACATTATTATAATACTTGACATTTACAATGCAAGAACTTTTTGGCTCTTTTTGGTATTTTTTATTTTTCATTATATTGATTTCTATTAATTAAAATTATAGCAATTTTTTTAATATCTACTCAATATTATATTAAACTACTAAAATGCAATAAATTAATATAAATGTACTTATCTAATTAGTTCAATTATATCTTTTTTCATATATTTTAACATTGGAATAGTAATTATAGTAACACAGTATATAAGTATTGCTAAAACTAAAATAATATTAATTTCAATGTTCAAAAACAGATTAAATTCATATAATTGATATATTAATAAACAAAAAATATTATACAGAATTAAGGATATAAATAATGACTTAATAATATTTAACAAATACTCTCCTACATAAATAAAAAATATTCTAGTTTTTGATAGTCTAAATAGTTGTAAATAACCAAGTTCCTTTTTTCGATAATATAAGTCTAATCCTATTTTATTACTTACAAATAAAATTGATACAATTGAAATAAACAATAATAATAGTAAAAATATATTAGCAATAAAATTGGCATCCTTTGATACTGAATCTATTTTGTTTTCCCATGATCTATAGTTTCCTAATACTGGTTTATTTGCTTCAGTAAATATTTTATTATTATATAAATCTGCTGTGATTTCTTTATCTATTACAACTAATTTAAGGGATATATTAGATTCTATCTTTTTTCCAATTTTAATTATAGTATTATAAGGAATAAAAATAGCTGGTGAAGATATTTCATTATACCCTCCTTTATTAATATTTTTATAATAGGGGTTACATCCATATACTTCAAAATAATTATTGACATCCTTCATTACTATACCAGAAATAATAAAATTATTTCCATTAACTTCAATTTGCTTATTAATAACTTTTTCTAGTTTTTCATTAGGAAAATATAAATTTGCAAATTCATTATTAATTAATATCTCATTATCTAACTGAGGAAAAGATCCATATTTAATAATACCTGGTATATTCAAATTACTATCTTCTTTATTTGGCAATACATAACCATTATAATTATCAGCAAATACAACATATTCATCATATTTTCTAACAATCAATTCTTCTAAATACTTATAATCTCTTTCCGTTAATGAGAGAACATTATATGGATATTTATTCATATTATATTGAATATATTCATTTTTAAAATTAAACCTTATAGCTAGTGAAAAAAAGAGTAAAACAAACAATAATACTAAAAATATATTTAATATAATGCTTTTATTTTTTTTTGCCCTTAATATAAGATATTTTAGGTTATATTTAAGATTAAATTTAAACTCAGTACCTAATAGTGCACTATTTTTCTTATTTTCAATAGTTTTTGTATTTTTAACTTTTCCTTTAATCTCTTTTAATTTGCCAAATTGAATATTATAGATCTTATCCGCTATTGTATCATAAATATTTTTGTGAGTAGCTATAATCAATATTTTATTATTTTGCCTTAATTCATTTAAATAGGAAGCAAATAACATTGAATTTTTCATATCTAATGATGATGTTGGTTCATCCGCTAAAATTACTTTACTATTTCCTAATAGTGACCTAATCAATGAAAATCTTTGTCTTTCACCACCAGATAACTGATATGGCATCTTATATAATAAATGTTCTACCCCAAATTTTTTTGCAAGATATAGAATCTTTTGATTATTATCCTCAATAAATCTTAAATTATCTATAACATTCATGTGATGAATTAGAAGACTATCTTGCAAAATATAGCCAATACCATTTCTATACTGTTTATTTTCTCTTTTGGTCATTTTTTTTAAATCTTTTCCACAATAGCTACATTCACCAGTATAGCCATTATCTAATCCTGCTAAAATATTTAAAAAAGTCGTTTTTCCACTACCACTAATTCCTTTTAATATATAAATTTTTCCACATTCAAATTCACAGTCAATATTATCTAATACTTTAAAGTCAAAGGTTCTAGATAATTTCTTTATCTTAATCATAATAGATCACTTCTTTCTTTCAGTACATTAAACCAACCTTTTACTTGCACTTTTTTTTGATTTACCAATGATAAGACAACTGAAAATATCGATAAGGAAAATAACATTAATATTATTACCTTATAATCAATCATAAATAATTTGAATTCTAAAATATTATGGTATTCTACTACCATATTTACTAAATTTGAAACTAAAATTGCAAGAACTATTGAAATCATATATTTTTTTAAAATATTAATTAAAGAATAAAGTATATTTGCATATTCAATTTGCCTAGTTGTAAAACCATAATATTGATATACAGCAGATATATGTTTATTGTAAATTAATTCTATTTTTTGAATCTGAAAATAAAATAAAACAGATACTGCTGTTACACAAATAACTAAAGGATAAAAAATCATTTTTGCTAACTCTATATCTTGTTCATATTCAACAAATCCATTAATAAAATCATTAGCACTAATTCCACTTATTCTTGGATCTTTATTTACATAATCTTTATAAAATTTATATAAATCTTTTGTGTTATCAAAATATACGGTCAATACTGTTGATTTTAAATCTCCCTCTTCATTAAACCCTAACTGTTCATCATATAAATATTTAGAAACATAATCACTATTTATATACATATAAGAATCAAACGCCAAATCATTATAAACACTTTTAAGATAGTTAATTTCTGATGGAGAGAATTCATTAAAAATTCCTGTAATTATAAAATTTTCGTTCCCATCTGGAAGTGCAATTTCCAATTCTGTTCCAATGAGTTTCTCTGGCTCTTCGCTTATTGAAAAAGCCAATTTATAGCCTAGCATTACTTGATTTGGTTGTTCAAAGTATTTTCCATATAAAATGGAATCTGAAATTTTAAATCTCTGTTTTTCTGAAGGCAAAGTAAGTAAAGTAGGATCAAAATAAATTGCACTTGAAGATCCATCAACTACCTCATCCTCAACGGATGGAATATTTTCTGCATAATTATAAATTTTATAAGTAGAATTATACTTTTGCAAAATATTATCGCAATAATTTTCTTCCTCTATCGAACAAAATACTTTCACCATATTAACTGAATATCTATTAATTAAACTTTGTAATAATTTTTCTTTATAGCCAAAGCATATAAAACATAATAATAAGGAAATCAAAAAAACTAAAATTAGAAAAAAGGCTGATTTTTTCTCTCGATTTTTATATTTGTCCTTTTTTAATATATATTTTAAAAGTATACTACCTTTTATTTGTTGAACTTCATCTACTATTATTTGATGGTTTGTATTTTTATCGTTATTTTTTTCAATCTGATTATAATTTTGTAAACTATTAAAGTTTATTATACTATCAGCATATTCAAAAATTTTTTGATCATGCGTACAACAAATAATTAATACTTTTTCTTTTAAAGCATTAATTATTTGAAAAAACAAATCTCTATTTTTATGATCTAATGATGATGTTGGTTCATCTAGAATCAAAATTTTCTTTTTCTTTAACAACAATTGAGCAATTGCTAATCTTTGTCTTTCACCGCCACTAAGTTTATTAGGATATATATTTTTTTTATTTTCTAGCTGAACTTGTTGTAATACTTTTTCTATTTCATTATTGCTAAAATTTGGAGAACAAACTTTAATATTATCATACACACTTAAATAGTCAACAAAGTAAGAATCTTGGGAAATATAAGAAATATATTTTGCAATATCCTCATAATGAACCATATTAATGTACTGTTTTCCATTAAAATAAATAGTTCCCTTTTCAAAATTAGTAAGTCCAAGTAAAATATTTATAAAGGTTGTTTTTCCTGTCCCACTATTTCCAAATAAAACATATAAACCCTTACTACCAAATGTATAATTAAAATTTTTTAATACAGATACATCTTGATATGATTTTTCTAGATGAGAACATTTTATTAATGCATTCATTGCATATTACCTAAAGACTTTATAAATGTAAATAGTCTATCATACTGTTTCCCTTTGAAGTTTGAAAATTTGGTAGCAATATCTATATTTTGTGACTCTAATATATATTTTTCTATTTTTTGTAAGTTATCATATAAATTTTTTTCTTCTATAGTAGCATTTCCTTTGGCTATTTTATCAGACAAATATACACCATCACCATAATCCATATCAATCTCCAAAGCCTCAAAATTTCCCCAACTCATTAAAGTTCCAATCTGAAACTTAGGAGTTTCAGTTGTATTTTCTGTGTATACCGAACAATCGGGTAAATCGTATTTGCCAAATTCTTTTCTATATTCTACATCCTGTACACTATTAAACAATGATATAATTTCTTCTTTAGAAAAATTATTAACCTCTAAAGTCTGAATATCTTCTAAGGTAATTTTATTATTAAATTGCATTGTATTAAAATATTTATTAATAGTAGGTATATCTTCTCTCTCCATAATACCATTTATGGATTTTTCAGAAACCGCTAATGTCGGTTGAGTTGGTATTCTATCTATAATATTTCCACTATCATCAACAACTAATACATTATAATCAGTTAATGAAGAGTATTTTAAATTACATCCATTAAATGTATACATCTTATCAATATTATTTCCTAAAAAAGTGATCATAAAATAATAATACCAACCATCCTCCTTTTTTACAGAATACATTTTTTCTACTCTCTGTGATGCTATATTTTGCCTTTGTTCCTTCTTTTTCTCAGCATATGTTTTTTCCTTTTTCCCACATCCAGTTGTACATGCAATTATAATAAAAAAAAGTACAATTAGAATTGTAAGTTTTCTATTTTTCTTTTTCATCAATACCTCCTACTAAGACTTATTTTCAGGTTTAACTCCTGTCACATTCATCTTAAAATACCAAAAAGAAAAAATAAAGGACTAATTCAGTCCGTTTTAAAAATAATAAAAAGGACTTAGCAAGTCCGTAATTATTTCAAATTTTTTAAATAGTTTTTCTGAAAATATTCAACAATTTTTAAATCACATTGTCCATAAATACATTGTTTATTTGTTAATTCAAATGTAAAATTATTTTCTATATTATCATTATTTAATTGATAATACATCAAGCTGTTATCAAGTAGGAAATAATCATAATGACTAATTTTACTATTTTGTTGAATTTCTTCAATTGTATATAAATTTGTTTCTACATTAAATTTATGATCTATAATCATATCACTTCTTTCTGTTTTCAAATAATATTCATCAAGCTCTTTATTAAATTCAAAGTTTTCTTCTATATATTTTGGAATATCCAAATTTTTATTTTCTGATTGTTTTTTGTCATCTATATTAGAATTACTATTGTCATCGAAAATCTTATTATTGGAAAAATCTTTTTCTAAATTTAATTTTATTACACTATCATTTCCAGTTGTGAAAGTAATTTCTAAATATAAATTATTAATTATATTTTTTAAATCACTGTATTTAAATAATTCATTATAATTAAAATTGTTAATTAGTAAATGATTTAGTACATTATTAAAATCAATATATATATTATTTTCTTGACCATTCTTTTTAAAAAAAAGTCTAACTTTTTCTATATCATTTTTTGAATAATTATCTATATTTCCTAACTGAATGTAACCTTTTTCTTTGGAAACTATCATAAGTCCATCATTTAATGATATGTCATCACTACTACCATAAATTTTATATACATGAATAGAATTATAATTATTCAAAAAATAATAAGTAAGGAAAGAAATTACAAGTAATATTATAGTGGTAGTGCTAAATATTAATAATTTTCGAAATTTCTTTTTATTTTCTCGCATTATATTGAGGGGAACAGAATCAATTTTTTTATCATTATATTGATTTTTTCTTTCTCCATAAAAAATTTCATTTATGCTGACATCAAAAAAAGAACCCAACTTCATTAACATTTCATTACTAGGAATATAAATTCCTCTTTCCCATTTTGAGACAGTCTCACGAACAGTTAATAATTCTTTTGCTAAATCTTCTTGTGTCATTTTTCTTTCTTTTCTTAATTCTGCAATAAATTTACCAATTTTTTCTTGATTCATGATTGTCACTTCCTTAATTAGTATCATAAAATTATAATTAAAAATGAACATTTTTGTATATAAAATACTCATTTTTAGTGATTTTTGTCAAATTCAATATCATTTTCGTTATTTTTATTGCTTAATAAAAAGACTACTTTATTCCTAGAAAATAAATTATTATCCATTCACTAATTCATTTATTCCTCCCTGTTTAAATAAAATATATTTTGAACTAACTTGAACATTGTTCAAAAATTTTTCCTGTTCTTCTTTACTATTTTCTGCTAGTCCAACTATTACTACACTCTTTTTTTCATCAATAGAAAGCGTACTTAAACCGTGGCGGTCAACATTTTCATTTCCAAAATAATCACTGACCTTATTGTAAGTATCCATTAATGTTGAATCATCATTATCATCTATTTGTTTTTTACTTTGCACAAATTCAATAAATTCAGTATCGCCAATAAATTTTTCTATTTTTTCTTGTTGTTCTTTACTATTATCTAATAAACCAACAATAACTTTGTTATTAGCTCTATCTATATAATTGAAACTTAAATTATCAAGTTCTTCATTATCAGATAAAAAATACTCAACTATTTTGTTATCAATCATACTTAACTCATATTCCATATCTTCAGTTTTTCCACAACCTACTAAACTAAAACATAAAATTCCTAGGAAAAATATATTTAATATTTTTCTTTTCATATAATTAACTCCCTTTTAAATTACTATTTATTCATCATTTATATAATATCACAAAGATACCACATATACAAAAAATATTTTGCCACCAACCCAACATACAAATATTTACTTATTTATCATTTTTTCATTTTCTTGGCGCACAAATTCATTAAAACCATGAGTAAATTTTTCTGGTCTCTCTTTAACAAAACCCCAGATGGCGATCAATTCAATTTCATAAATATACTCTATTACCCTTTTATTTGCTAGCTTTTCTCGAAACTTACAGGTATCTCTCGCTAGAACCTTAGGTTACAAGAGTTCTGTAATACCTGAATATAAGTTTGATCTCCATGTCCCCCTGCTTTCCAACATCCAATTCTAGCACCACCGATATGAACACTTCCAGAATCATAAAAATGATCATTATCCATATCAATTAAATTCTCTTCTAAAGCAGCCGCGAATGTCGAAATTTTAAAAGTCGAACCTGGCTCGTAAGAAGCCCAAATAGGTAAATTACGACTTAATACTTCCATACTATAATTTTGATAATGATTTGGATCATAAGTAGGACGAGAAGACATACCAAGTATTTCACCCGTATTAGGATCCATCACAACAGCCAGTGCCATATCAGGATTAAATGCCTTAACAGCATTATCTAGTTCCCTTTCCAAAGACATTTGAATATTATAATCAATAGTTAATTGTAAGTTCATTCCACTAGTAGGAGCAACATAAATATCAGATAATTTTAATTTATTTCCCTTTGCATCAGAAAAATATTTAATAGCACCACTTTCGCCAGCTAAATACTTATCATATTCGAGCTCTAAACCACTTAAACCTTGATTATCAATCCCCACATAGCCTAATACATGAGAAAGTAGTGTTCCATAAGGATAATAACGTTTTGCTTCTTTAACGAGATAAACACCAGGTAATTCTAAACTACTAATTTGATCAGCAACTTCATAAGATAATCTTCTACCTTCTGGATGCACTCTTTCAATAGAAGATATCTTATTTACATGTTTATCCATTTCTTCTTTGCTAACACCTAAAATATCAGCTAATTTTTGACTTGTATCCTCTTTATCTTTAATTTGATTAGGAATTAATACCAAAGAAGTAGTTGTTAGATTATCAGCCAAAATCACCCCATTACGATCTAAAATTAACCCACGATTGGCTTCAATTGGTAAATCTCTACTCCATAAATCACTAGCAAGTAAGGATAATTTTTCATAACTAATTAATTGAATATAAGCAACTCTTAACACGATGAAGATAAACATTAAAACAATAACAAAAAATACAAATTTAATTCTAGAATCTATTTTTTTAAAAAACAAAAGACTCACCTCTCATGGCAAGTCTATGTATTATTATTTAGTTTTATACCGTCATTAATTCAGTTTCTTTTTCTTTGGTTTTATCATCAATCAACTTATTATACTTATTAACTAAATCTTGTACTTGATTTTGAAGATTTTTTTGTTCATCTTCTGAAGCTTCTTGCTTTTCAATTTCTTCATTAGCTTCATGTCTAATATTTCTAACTGATACTTTAGCATCTTCTGCCATAGAGTGAACTTGTTTAGTTAACTCTTTTCTTCTATCTTCTGTTAAGACAGGAATGATAATACGAATGGTTTCTCCATCGTTATTAGGAGTAAATCCTAAATTAGATTCAAAAATAGCTTTTTCAATGGCACCTAAACAGCTTCTATCAAATGGTTTAATCAATAATTGTCTTGCTTCTGGTACAGAAATCGTAGCAAGTTGTTTTAATGGTGTAGGCGTTCCATAATAATCTGCCATAATTCCATCTAAACTAGAGGGATTAGCACGTCCAGCACGAACGGTTGCAAAACGATGATCTAAATTCTCTAATGTTTTTTGCATTTTTTCTTCTGTTAAGCTAATAATATTAATATCCATATACTTAAATTCTCCTTTTATTTAACCTTATGTATTTATTTTAACATTATTATAATAGGGAAACAATAGAAAAAAGCATCTTTTTTTGATGCTCTTTAATTATCCATTAATTTGATTCATTACTTCTTCAGCAAAGTTTTCTTGTTTTTTCTCAATACCTTCCCCTACTTCATAACGAATCATATCTACGATTTCACAATTATTTGCTTTAACATAATCATTAACCGTTTCTTTGTTCTCAGCTTTAATAAAAATTTGATCTTCTAAACAAACTTCTGAATAATATTTATTTACTTTTCCAACTAAAATATTTTCAATTCTATCAGCTGGTTTTCCTTCTTTTAGAAGTTGCTCTCTCATAATTTCTTTTTCACGTTCTAAGACATCAGCTGGAACTTGACTTGATTTTACATAAAGAGGATTCATAGCAGCAGCATGCATAGCTACTTCTTTAGCTACTTCTTCATTAGATCCATTTAATAGTACTAAAGAAGCAATTCTTCCTCCCATATGTGAATAAGTACCAAATACTTGATTATCTTCTTTTGTAAGTCTTGCAAATCTTCTAAATGAAATTTTTTCTCCAATTTGAGCAACTGTTGCAGCAACCATATCTGCAATAGTTCCTTCTTCCGTAGAAAGCGTTAAGGCACTATCCATATCTGTTACCTTACTATTCATTAATATATTAGCTAGTTTATCAACAAAATTTATAAATTTTTCATTTTTAGCAACAAAATCAGTTTCAGAATTTACTTCAAGAATAATAGCTTCATTCCCATTTACAACCATTTTAGTAATTCCTTCAGCAGCAATTCTTCCTTCTTTTTTAGCAGCTTTTGCCATACCATTTTCTCTTAACCAATCAATTGCTTTTTCCATATCACCATTAGTTGCTTCTAATGCCTTCTTACAATCCATCATTCCAGCATTTGTTCTTTCTCTTAGATTTTTTACATCACTAGCACTAAACATATCTTCATCCTCCTAAATTTTATTTACTTAAAACTTCTACTAATTCTGCTTTTTTCATAGAAGTATATCCTTCAATGCCTTTTTCTTTAGCCACAGCTTTTAATTCAGCTACTGTTAATTTACTATAATCAACTGTATCAACTTTTTCTGCTTTTTTTGTTTCTTTTTTAGGAGTAGCTTTTTGTACTTTAACATCTTCTTTTGGTATATCTTCTTCTTTTTCTTCAGCTATTTCTTCCTTCTTAGTTTCTTTCTTTGGAGCTTTTCCTTTATCTTCATCAGTTAAATAATCTACCATTTCTGTACCATTAGCTTCACTAATAGCATTAGCAAGTACACCAACCATTAATTTAACACTTCTAACAGCATCATCATTTCCAGGAATTACATAATCTACCATATCTGGATCACAATTTGTATCTACAATACCAAATACAGGAATTCCTAAAATATGTGCTTCTTTAATAGCAATTTCTTCTTTACGAGGATCAACGATAATCATAGCATCTGGAGCTTTTTTCATATCTCTAATTCCTCTTAAGTTTTTATTTAACTTATCATATTCTTTTCTAATTTGAATAACTTCTTTTTTAGGTAATAACTCGAAAGTACCATCAGCTTCCATTTTTTCGATTTCTTCTAATCTCTTAATTCTAGAACGAATTGTTTTAAAGTTTGTTAGAGTTCCACCTAACCATCTTTCATTTACGAAATACATATTCGTTCTATTAGCACATTCTTCAGCAGCTTCTTGAGCTTGCTTCTTTGTACCAACAAATAAAAACTTACCACCGTTTAAAGCAATTTCCTTTAATGCTTTATATGCTTCTTCAATTTTCTTAGCTGTTTTTTGTAAATCGATAATATAAATATCATCTCTAGTTGTGAAGATGTACTCTCTCATTTTTGGATTCCATCTTCTTTTTTGGTGTCCGAAATGTACACCTGCTTCTAATAAATAATTCATTGAAACTACTGTCATTATTATTTTCTCCTTTTCGTTTTTTCTTCTACTAATTTCTAAAACTAACCACCCATAGGCACTAGGTTAGTAAATTCATTAATATGTTTATTTTTGTAAAGCTTCTACTAATTCAGCTTTTTTCATGGATGTATATCCTTCAATATTTTTATCTTTAGCAATAGCTTTTAATTCTGCTACTGTTAATTTACTATAATCAACTGCTACACTTTTTGAATCAATTTTTTCTTCTTTTTTTGGAGCAGTTTTCTTTTCTTCTTTTACTACTTCTTGTTTGGTAACTTTACCAGCTTTTCCATCTTTAGAGATTTTAACTAATTCGCTAAATGCTTTTGGATCATTAATAGCGATTTCTGATAACATTTTTCTATTAACTTCAACACCAGCTTTAGTTAATCCTTCTATAAATCTAGAATAGCTGATTTCATTTTCACGACATGCAGCATTAATACGAGTAATCCATAATTTTCTAAAATCTCTTTTCTTTTGCTTACGATCTCTAAATGCATACTGTCCTGAATGCATTAATTGTTCTTTAGCAGTTTTATATAATCTATGTTTACTACCAAAGTATCCTTTTGCTTGTTTTAATACTTTTTTATGACGAGCTTTTGTAGTAGCTCCATTTTTAACTCTTGCCATAATTATTCCCTCCTAATTTATATCAAATATTAAATCATATTTTTAAATCTATTTTGATCGGCTTTACTAAGACCAGATTGTTTTCTTCCTTTTCTATTAAAAGAAGCTGACTTACTACCTGTATTATGTCTTGTACCTGGATGTCCAATAGTAATCGTACCACTTTTTCTAATATTAAGTACTTTTTTCATTCCTTTATGTGTTTTTATTTTTCCCATAAGTTCCTCCTATATTACTTTTCTTTTTTTGGTGCTAATAACATTATCATAGTTCTACCATCTATTTTTGCATTTTGTTCAATGGTAGAAATATTTTCTAATCTAGATGCAAATTTTTCTAATACTTCACGACCAAGTTCTGTATGAGCCATCTGTCTTCCTTTAAAACGAATTGATAACTTAATTTTATCCCCTTTTTCAAGATATTTTGTAACTTGTCTTAACTTAGTTTCAAAGTCACCAACATCAATCACTGGAGATAAACGAAATTCTTTTAATTCAGAACTACTGGCTTTCTGCTTTTTCAAAGCTTCTTTTTCCCTTTTCTGTTTTTCGTAACGATATTTATTATAATCCATCACTTTACATACAGGCGGATTTTGATTTGGATTTAACATTACCAAGTCTAATCCAGCATAAGAAGCGAGTGTCAAAGCATCTTGAATCGGCTTTACCCCTACCTGTTCACCATTTGGTCCAATTACTAGAACATGACTTGCTTTAATCTGCTCATTAATAAGCTGATTATTTTTGTTACTTGCTATAAAAAACACCTCCATAAAATATAAAAAAGATGGACATATAAATCCACCTTTAAAAACCTAATCATAGAATAATCTATATTTTTGATATTGGCTCTTTACCTACGGCTATTCGCTATCGTCAGGTGGATTTATAAATCTCTTTCCTTTTTAATTACTATTCCATTATATATTTTTTATGATTAATTGTCAATGATTATTTTGAAAAACCTGCTTCTTCTACTGGTTCATCTTCAGAATAACCTTCAATTAAAGAATTAAATTCTTCATCTGATAAATTTTCAATATAACTTTCAAAATCAGCTAAAGAACCAAATTGAGAAGCATCGATTGTTGGTATATTATCATTTGAGGTTGATGAAGCAGAATCCTGAGAAAAATCATTTGCAGTATCTGTAGTATAAAAACTTATCTGTTCATTAGAATTAGAATTTCCTATTTCAATATCTCCTTCAATTTCAGCATCTTCAAATCCTGGAAGATAATCAAAATCTGGTACTTGCTGATTACTTTCAACAGCATTTGAATTTTGTGTAGCTTGTGATGAAACATCCTGCTGAGCACTATTTATAACATCAGCATTAGTAGATGATTGAGTAGTATTATTTTGACTTTCAACAGGCGCTTGTGGTTGTTCATAAATTTCAGCATTTTTAAATTGCTCATCAATTACTGGAGCCTGAGACTGTTGTTGTTGATTAAACTGAGCAGCTTGTTCTTCTAATGCTTTACGATTTTCAGCAGAAGCCTTTGCACTATTATGTCTTGAAACAATTTCAGGATCACTAGAAGTTGCCCAACTAGGATCATATCCCGTTGTAGCTTCAAGTACATCTTGACCATAAAAATGATTATAAGTAGCATTATAAACATTTTGTAATAATGCAGTTCTATCAACATAACCTTGACTAGCCTGAGCTTGTTGTTGAGCTTGTTTACTTTCTTCTGGAGTAGAAGCTGCATAATCATATGAGGTAGAATTTTTAGCATCTTCTTGTCTTGCTTCAGCCATAGCTTCACTAGCTGATACTACTTCACCAGCATGATTACGAACAGTAACATTTGGAGCAGTTAAATCAGCTTCAGTAACTTTTACATTTTGTTGATATGTTTCTTTAATAATATCTCCAACTTTACCTTGAGTAACTCCATGAGTATTTTTGTACTCTATCATTTTTTCAGTAATTAAGTATTGAGTAAAATATTCAACATTTTTAGGATAAATATTTTTATCCATTAAATCTTTATTAAGTAATTCAATAATTGTATTAGCATCAAAAGTTCCATTTACCAATTGATCATAATGAGATCTAACATTATTTAAATTATCATAAGCACCAACAGTAGATAAATCAATATTTTGACTACCAGCATAAGCTGTCTCCATAGCAAGGTCTTCACTTCTTTGAGCTGCAATATATTTATTTGCTTCATCTAATCTAGTAGCTTGAGTACCACATGATTGATCAGCAATACTTCTAGCTACATCCGTATTTAATAAATTATATCTTGAAGTGGAAATATTATGTTCTTCTAAGAATGCTTCTGAATCAAAAGCACCCATAACTGCAGTCTCATTATAACCAAGTACTAATGTTCTCATAGTAATTTCATCAAACAATGCTGTTTTGATATCCTTATCTACATTAGTTTGAGTTTTTGTATCATATAAAGTTACTGGGATTTTATCTTGATATTGATGCATTTGAGAAATAATAGAAGCAGCTGGTAAAAAAGTTCTTAAAATGTACGATTTAGCATTAACCTGTTCACTATCAATATCCATAGCATAATTTACTAGGGATTTTTTAATTTCTTGCATTTTAGTTTCTGCTTCTTTTTCTTTTCCTTTTTCATTATCCAAAGCTTTATATTCTCTAAATAAAGTCTCAAATTCTACAATTTTAGCTTGTTCTTTTTCATTAAAATTTAACAAAGCTGAAATATTTAAATTGCAATCATCACTATTAACATAATAAGAAATAATTTTTGATAAAGCTCCATTACTTTGACTATTAGAATCATTCATAATATCAATAGTATCTATTTCTTTACCACCAGTAAGAGAAACATATTGATCGTTAGTATACTCATTAAATCTCAAAGCAAGGGCATAAGCTTCATCAGCAGTAAAACCATATATACATTCAGGATCATCAAACTTGTAATTAGTCATTTGCTCCTGAGAAAGAGTAGCTCTTTCCCAATCTTCTTTAGCATTTACCTCATTTAACCATGGACTGATTTGGTTGATAAAAAGTGATTTTTGGTCACTATCTAAAGCTTCATTTACATAATAAAGCCAATCTTGACCTTCTAATGAAATTGGGGTACTGATATTATCAATATTAACATCAGTATTACCTATTTCTGTAACAATTCTATTAAGAGCTTCTGGATTAGCATTTTTGCTATCATCTTTCTGACCCATAGCATAACCAGCACCAGCACCACCAGCAAGAGCTAATAACCCAGCTGCAGCAAGAGCTCCTACTGTTACTTTTTTCTTTAAATCAGAATTTTCATTTTGATTTTCATCAACGTCGATAGAACTTAAAGCATTATCAACAACTTTTTCTACAATTCTATCTCTTTCAGCTCTTGGTAAAAAGTCTTTATGTCCTGTTGCCCTTTCTACAGAATCTATTAGCTTAATATCATCACTATAATAAGCAACAATCTCACCATTTACTCTAGCAGCACTAGCTTTATTCATATACTCTTGTACTTTTTTTAATTTAGCACTATCCGCATAGTTAGTCATATCGATATATTCATGATTATTGTCACCATGAAAAACCAACATTGCTTGTGCAGCTAAAACAGTAGCAGTATTTGGATTTTGCTTTCTTAATTTTTTATATTTATCTTTATCTAGATCAAATACAATACCAACAATATTTGTATCCATATTTTACTCCTCCTTTTTATTTAGTTCTTGTTTTACCAGTATAAGTATATCCTTGTGATAATAATGATTGATCATTATATGAAGACCATTTATATAACGTTTGAGCATTAGATAACAATGTACGAGTTCTAACTTTATAATATCTAACATTTGCATATACAGGTTCTGATGGTTTTACCACATATTCTTGAATAGAAGATTCTAATTCTGTACCATATACTGGAATAGATCTTTCTTCAATATTAGTACATGAAGCTGTTACATTAGAATATTCAGTATAAGCAGTTACGGTTCTTCTTTGCTCTCTATAACGAGTAAATGGATGGTTAGTACAATCTTCTTTACATTCATCAGTAATAACTCCTTGATAAATCCAACGTGATGTCATAGTATCTGCTGGAGGATTATAACCACTATAATAATTGTCTACATATTGCCAATCACTGTCAATTTTATAAATAGTATGAGCATCAGCTTCATAAGTATAATTAGTACATACTTTATACGTATAAGTACCTACTTGCTTTTGAACAGATTTTGTAACAACAGTTTGACCTTTTACTTCTTTAGTATTACCAATTTGTGTACGAATAGTACCTAAATCTACAACTTCTTTGGTATCAGTTAATTCAAATACAACACCATCATTATTCTTTTTAATATATCTTTTCCAAGCTGACCATGCACTATAAGTAGCCTCTACTGATTTTTTATATTCATATTCCTTATTAACCTGAGGTTTAGGAGTAGTTGTTGGCGATGGTGAAACAGTTGGTGATGGTGAAACAGTTGGCGATGGTGAAACAGTTGGTGATGGTGAAACAGTTGGCGATGGTGAAACAGTTGGCGATGGTGAAACAGTTGGTGTAGGTTTTGGACTAACAGTAGGACTTGGACTAATTGTTGGTGTTGGATTCGTACTTGGTTTTGGACTGTTTGAAGGATTAGGATTGTTCGTAGGTGTAGGACTTGAACTTGGTTTAGGTGTATTCTTAGGTGTTGTTGATGGTGATTCAGTATTACCTGGTTTAGCTTCACAAATATCAGTAGTACAATATGAATAACATCCTAAATGTACTAAAATATAATCCTCTTCTTCACCACATTTTAAGTTAACCTTCATTAAATACTCAGTCTCACGTTTTTCTAATGAAACATAAGATGCAGTAACATCACAAGATTCACCATTTTTATCAGTAAATGGTACTAACAATTTCATATCTAACATTTTCTGAAGTGTCAAAGTAGTCTTATCCCCTACTTCTACTGGTAATCTTTCTGTAGTAAAGTATGAAATACCAGCTTCTTTCATAGTCTGCAAATTAGCATTAAAGATTTGATCCTTTAATGGATTTAAAGAATCCATATTTGGCCATGGTACTAACCAAATAAGCAATAAAACAAATATGATAATTAAGATTAGTTTTAAAATAAAGTCTACAAGTAAACTTCTTTTTTTTCTTTCTTCTGTATACATATATACATTCCCCCTTCGTTTTATGCCGTATATAATAGCATAAAAAGAAAATTTTGTCAATTATTTTTTTTAAGTTCTACAATCGTACATCCAACATTGAAAAAATCAATATAATATTTCTCAACTCTCTTATCATGTTGCAATACTTGATGAACTTGTTTCTTTAAAATTCCAGTACCAATTCCATGAATAATAACTGCTTTTTCATATTTTTGTTTTTCTAAATCATTCAAAAACTGTTTTACTAATAATTCTGCCGATTTTCGATCTTCTCCGTGCAAATCAATGCTTGGAAAATTACTTTGTAGTAGCATGCCACTTTTAATTTTATGTCTTTCCACTCTACCACCCAAAACTATTATAGCAAAAAAGGAATTATCTTGAAACAAAATTCTTCATTTTTTTAAAAAATCCAAGTAGAAAGCCATTTTAAACTATCTATGTAATTACTTGTTGTTAGTAAACCAGATACAACTGGATAGAATATAAAGAATAATAAAACTACCAACGCAATATAGAAAATATAAAAACTATTACTTTGGATTTTTTTAGTAATCCACCTAACAAAAGCAACAATAGCAAGCATAATAAACGGTAATGTTGGAAAATAATGATACATAAACATAACTCTACCAATAAACATATAAGGTAAATAACTGCATAGAATAAATGTTAGTATAAATAGCATTTCTTTTTTTCTTTTAATAATTGCTGCCATCAGTACAAAGATAAATGCTAAAACTCCAAACCACCAAATTGCTGGATTTCCAATTCCGACAATAGTAGATTTTACATTTCCTCCATAATATCCAACATAATACCAAACTGGTTTAATCATAAATGGCCACGTATACCATTTTGATGAAAAATCATGACTTGCGGTTAATTTAGAATGATAGTCATACATATTTTGAATCTGAGTAATAATTCCTGAAATACTATTATCCTGATATCCATATACAGTTGGGAATAATAAATAACATAAAATATAAATAATTGCAGGAATTACTAAGAAAAATAATATACAAGCAAGAATAATTTTTAAAGATTCTCGATCTACCTTAACAATATAGTAGAAAATGCCAATTAATACCAATAAAATATAATATATAACCGTAAGTAAAATTGCCAGTTGACCAGTTGCAAATAAAGCCGTAAGATAATAAATCGTAATTGGAACAATACATAAAGTAAATAAACCTAATAATAAAGCACGGTTCACATCTATCTTTATTTTCTTTTTCTTAATACCTTTAACAATCAAATCACTAAAGAATACAATTGCCAAAGCAAGACCAGTATATAATCCTGTCCATTTAGTAGCAATACTGCATCCTATAAATAAACCTGATAAAAATAAATTTTTTAATTTTGTACTAAATTTACTATTTTTATCTAAAGACAGATATTGATACATAAATAAAGCGGATAACATAATAAATAATACTAGAAAACTATCAACGGTACCCATTCTAGTTTGAGCAAAATGGAAAGTATCAAAAGTCATTAATATTCCTGCTAAGGTTGCCCATTTTCTATTTTTAAAAATACGTTTAGCAAAAATATAAATAACAGGTATCATCAATAATCCAGCTAAAGTTCCCATTAAACGATAGCTAAATGTACTCATACCAAATAATAATATAGGTATTGCCATAATTAATTTTCCTAATGGCGGATGAACCCACTCCATGGTATTAATACCATGCACATATTCATAAGCACTACGAGCAAAATAAATTTCATCAAAATAACTACTATTCATACTACTAATGCTGGCAGGAACTGTTTCAGCTTCGTCAATTACAACTGCACTTTGGTCATCAGATGCTTTTGTTAATAACTTTTCGCCATATTGATCATATAATTGAATTTCTCCTAAATAACTACCAGGAGTATTTGCGACAATTTTAATATATTTTGCATTAGATTCAATTATGACATCTTCCCATGCAAAAACATAGGTTCCTTGTAGTGTTGCAACTTCAGTATAGGTTTCACCATCAGTTGATGTTTGTACAGAAAAATTTCCTATTTCTGGGCCATTATAATAACGAATTTTAGATATTTCTTGACTAACACCTGGTAAACTAACTCCAACACTATCTCCTTCATAAGTAAATTGATAGTAAGTTTTAGGACTCTGCAAAGTTCCTAAATGATAAAAAGAAATGATAAAATAAAAAACCATCAAAATTCCTAATACAATCCAGTCTTTTCTATCTAATTTTGAAGAATGATCAGAAAAGTTATGAAAAAAGTTTTTTAATCTAGATTCCTTATTATCTTGATTTTTCAATTTCTTTTTCATATCTATAGCCTCCTATATTAATCATTATAAATCATTCTTATTGAAATTTCAATTAAAAAAGAAAAATACAAAAAAATATCATATTTTTCTTTTGAACAATGAACTATTCGATATATTTTTAAGAAATAATAATTTACTCCCCTAAATACGTAATTTTGGCGTAGCCATCTCCTTCTTTAGCATAATAACTAATTGGATCTTTAGAGACATTAGTTGTAGAAATGGTCTTAGTAGCTTCATCTTCTGATTCTGCACAACTATAGCAGTACATGACTTTATTAGATAGTAAAACATTACCTATATAGCTAGAACCTCCACCTGATGCATAAATATTAACATTACCACCATAAAATCCACCTCCGCCTCCAGAACTACCGGAACTATAGGAAGTTGAACTAGATGCACCTTGACCAAAAGAAGCTAATATGCCACCATCAACATCAGGACCAGGACCATTTTGAGTACCTCCATTACATGTACCACTAGCAGAAGAACGAATATAAGAAGAACCATTTCCAATATATCCTCCAGCATGGCCAATATTAACAGTATGATAAGCAGATGAATAATACCAAGTACCGCCACCTCCTGCTGAAACAATTAATATTTGATCAATATTATTTTCTAGAGATGATAAAATTCCTGTTTTTTTGGCGATATGAGTGGCACCTCCACCTGATGCGGCAATTCTACCACTAGAACTAAAATTATAAGCATTACCACCACCATTATAGCCACCCATAGCTATTTGATTACTAGAAGTAGTGGTGTTTTGTCCTTGCCCACCAACATTAATATATAAAATTTCATTTTTGGAAAGATGTATCGTACCACTAGCATAGGCACCATATCCACCTAAATAACTACTAGACGCATTGCCACCTTGTGCACCCCATGTTTCTAATCTATAATTACCAGAAACTGGCGTTACAAAAGTTTCTTCTGTTCCAGTATAAATGTATGATTTTTCTATTTCTATAAAATCCCCTGTTTGAATCACACCTACGGTAGTAGTTCCACATCCTCCTACCATAACATTATTATAAGATTTAGCAACAGCAGAAATCATACCTTTATTTTGATATTCTCCAGTATAGAAAAGATTAATAGAACCTCCTCCTGAATATCCACCTAAATTATTTCCTATTCCTCCTGCTGCCCCCTCTGCTGTAATCTTTCCTTGATTAATAAGCGTATTAGCATAAACCACTAATAATCCACCAGTTCCGTTAGAGCCTTTTGAAGCGTTTCCTATAGAAGAGCCTCCTGGATTTCCGGCTCCTCCTCCAGCTCCACCTCCAGATCCTAGTGCATTTCCACCAGCTCCTCCATTGGGACTTCCAGCCTGTCCATTTCCTTTATCTCCACCTCCAGATCCTGTTCCTCCAGAGTAACTTGTTCCATCTCCTCCATTTCCAGTAGTACCATTCCATCCACCAGCTGATCCTCCACCTCCAGTTTGACGTCCTTTTCCACTTTCTCCTGGATAAGCACCAAATGTAGACGTAGTAGTAACTCCAGCATGACCTTTTCCACCTACTGCAGGTACAGTTTCATAACTTCCATTAGAATTTCTCCATAAATATACATTTTGTCCTTCTGCTTTTGCTCCATGGGAATTATCTATCGTTCCTTTATTAGTTAAAGTTCCTTCTACATATAATAAGAATCCTTTCGGTCCTCCATAATCAGTAAAATAAGGTCCTACTACTGTATCTTCTTCTATTGTTAAATCTCCCTTTACCTTTACAATGACCATATTCTTGGCATTTTCTGTTGCTGTTGCTACATCTTGTGCATCTCCAAATATAGTTTCATCTTCACTTGTCCAATGTTGATTACCATCATATACATACATATGTACTAGATATGTTTCTTCTTTCACCTCAAATTGATAATAACCATCTTCAAATTCATTATCACTTAAAATAGATAAGATACTATCTCCTTCCATTACTCCTTCTTTATTCGTTACTACTTTACCATTTGAATATACATTTACTGTTAGAGTAAATGTTTTCCCATTATATGGATAAGTTACATTTCCTGTTTCTTCTTCTTTTCCACTAAAATCTGTTTTTTCATCTATCCACATTCTTAGTCTAAAATTCTTTTCATAATTACTTTGATTTGCTGGTACTTTATCTGTATAAATTACTTTTTCTGTATATCCTTTAGCTGTTACTTGACTGGTATCTTCTAACTTACTATAGTTTTCTAATAAAACTAATTTTTCCTCTTCTCCTACTTTTTCTGTCAAATAGACTTTTATGGCATCGTTTTCTAAAGTAGAGTCATTACTCTTTCTAGCTGTTACCTCATAAGGAATAGAAATATTACTAGTTGTTTGACTAGTTATCTTAAAATCAAAATAGCTTCCTTGTCCTGTTTGCTTCTTTCCTTGTTCATCTGTCATCGGATAGGCATCACTAATTTGAATTCCTTTTCCTACTCCTGATACTTCCGTATACAAAAATGTAATAGTACCACTTGTTACTGTATTTTCGGTTGTTCCTTCTTTTGTATAAT